>URTD01000052.1 GCA_900550735.1 uncultured Collinsella sp. | reverse complement strand
GGAGTTGCCTATATTCTGGACGAACCGTCGATCGGACTGCACCAAAGAGACAACGATAAGCTTCTGGGGGCATTGATGAATTTAAGAGACCTTGGCAACACGCTGATCGTTGTGGAACATGACGAGGATACGATGCGGGCGGCGGACTACATTGTGGATATCGGACCGGGAGCCGGCTCACATGGTGGACAAGTGGTTGCGTGCGGCACTGCAGAAGAGATCATGCAGAACCCGGATTCTGTCACGGGGGCATATCTGAGTGGAAGAATCCAGATCCCGGTTCCAAAGGAGCGCAGAAAACCGACAGGCTTTCTTACGATCAAGGGCGCAAGGGAAAATAATTTAAAAAATATCGACGTGGATATTCCGTTGGGCGTTATGACCTGCATTACCGGTGTTTCGGGTTCTGGAAAGAGTTCGCTGACAAATGAGATTTTGTACAAACATCTGGCGAGGGATTTAAACCGTGCAAGGTGCATTCCGGGAGAACATGACGATATCCTTGGACTGGAGCAGCTGGACAAGGTGATCGATATTGACCAGTCTCCGATCGGCAGAACGCCGCGTTCAAATCCGGCGACTTATACCGGTGTCTTCGATATGATCCGCGATCTTTTTGCGGGAACACCGGATGCAAAGGCAAAAGGATATAAAAAAGGACGTTTCAGCTTCAATAAAAAAGGCGGGCGCTGTGAGGCGTGCAAGGGCGATGGGCAGATTAAGATCGAGATGCACTTCCTTCCCGATATCTACGTTCCCTGCGAAGTTTGCGGCGGTAAACGCTACAACCGCGAGACACTCGAGGTCACCTACCGTGGCAAGACCATCTCGGACGTGCTCGACATGAGCGTCACCGAGGCGCTGGCCTTCTTTGGGAATATCCCGCAGATCAAGCGAAAGCTCCAGACGCTGTACGATGTAGGCCTGGGTTATATCAAGTTGGGGCAACCTTCCACGACTCTCTCCGGCGGTGAGAGCCAGCGTGTCAAACTGGCGACCGAACTGGCCAAGAAAGATACGGGCAAGACGCTTTACGTGTTGGACGAGCCGACGACCGGTCTTCATTTTGAGGACGTCCGCCAGCTGCTCGATGTGCTGCAGCGCTTGGTCGATGCGGGCAACACGGTGCTGGTGATTGAGCACAACCTTGATGTCATCAAGGTTGCCGACCGCCTGATCGATATGGGTCCCGAGGGCGGTAACGGCGGCGGAACCGTCGTGGTTTCGGGCACACCGGAGCAGGTTGCGGACTGTCCGCAGAGTTATACGGGCAAGTTTTTGGCGCCTCAGGCGTGACCGGGAGCGTCAGGCTCAACTTGATGCTCAATAAATAGGCGATTCAGTTTATGGGCGCCATCGACTCCTTGTGATTCGATGGCGCTTGCTGTGCCGAAGTGACGTATGCAGCCGAATTGGACATATACTTAATCTTTGCGTCCGAATGCGAGGGAAAGGATATGTCATGGCAAAGGCTGTAAAGACGCCAAAAACCAATGCGATGCGCGAGCTGGAAAGCGCCGGCATTTCCTATGTTCTACATACGTACGAAGACGATGGTGATGAGTCGGTGGGCCTGGGGGTCGCGATTTCGGAGCAGCTTGGCGAGGAGCCCGGTCAAGGATTTAAGACCTTGGTCTGCGTGACGCCGTCCAACGACCATGTCGTGTGCTGCATCCCTGTTGCCGATGAGCTCGATCTAAAGTCCGCCGCGCGTGCCGCGGGGGAGAAGTCCTTGGTTATGATGCATGTGAAGGATTTGCTTGCGGCGACTGGCTACGTTCGCGGCGGCTGCAGCCCGGTCGGTATGAAAAAACGCTACCGGACGCTCATTGATGAGACGTGTGTCCTTTGGGATACCATTTTTATTTCGGGAGGCAAGCGTGGTTATCAGCTCGAGCTTGCACCCGATGATTTAATTGCATTTTGCGGGGCGACGGTTGCCGCGATTACGAGAGAGGACTGAGCGATGCCGCAGGAAGAATTGAAGCGCGGAGCTCATTTTGCAAAAGAATCTGCGCCTCAGACACCCTCATCCGAAGCTTCTTCGTCGCGAGATGACACTGACGACATGGGCTCGTCGGACTACTCCACGGTTGGTCGTTCCGCCGGGCTTATGACCATCCTGACTATCGTGTCTCGCGTCACCGGTTTTATCCGCACGTGGGCAATGGCGGCCGCTATCGGCATGTCGCTACTCTCGTCCTCCTATCAGGTCGCCAACAACCTGCCCAATATGCTCTACGAACTCGTGATGGGTGGCATGCTCGTGACGGCGTTTTTGCCCGTGTACATGGGCGTGAGGCGTGAGCAGGGTCGCGAGGCCTCGAACGAGTACGTGGGCAACCTGCTCGGCATTCTGCTTTTAGTGCTGGGTGGCATTTCGTTGCTGGGGACCGTGTTCGCCCCGGGCTTTATCTGGACGCAATCGTTCCTTTCGGGTGACGGTGGCAGCATGGATACCGCTGCGTTCATGTTCCGTTTCTTTGCCATCCAGATTCTGTTTTATGGTTTGGGCTCGGTGTTCTCGGGCGTTCTCAACGCACACCGCGACTACTTTTGGTCGACGTTTGCCCCGGTCCTCAACAATGTGATCGTCATTGCGAGCTTTATGGGTTTTGCGCCCGTGTCCGCACAGTTTGGCGAACGTGCCGGCATCATCTTGATTGCGGCCGGTACGACCCTCGGTGTCTTTGTTCAGATGGCATGTCAGATTCCCGCGCTTGGCAAGCACGGCGTGCATCCCCATATCCATATCGACTTTAAGGACCCCGCGCTGCGCCAGACGATTGCGCTCGGTATCCCGACGCTGCTCGCCACGGTGTGCATGTTTGTCTCGACTTCTATCACCAACGCTGCCGCGCTGGTGGTCCAGCCCGAGACGGGTCCTTCCGTCATCGCCTATGCGCGCCTGTGGTACACGCTGCCCTACGCGCTGATTGCCGCCTCGCTTTCGACGGCGCTCTATACCGAGCTCTCTCATGACGCACAGGAGAAGGATTACGACAGCGTTCGCACGGGCATTTCGCGTGGCGTCGCCCAGATGCTGTTCTTCCTGATTCCGTTCGCACTGTACCTGATTGTCTTCGCACGTCCGCTCAATATGATCTTCTGTGCTGGCAAGTTCGATGAATCCGGCGTGGCGCTGGTGTCCGAGTACCTTGTCTACCTGGCGCTCTCGCTGCCGCTCTACGGCGTGGTCGTGTTGATGCAGAAGAGCTTCTCTGCCTTGCTCGACATGAAGCCCTATAGCCGCTATTGCCTGTATTCCGCCATCGGCCAGGCCGGCTCGGTTCTGCTGTTTGGCGTTGTGCTGGGCTTCGGTATGCCGGCAATCGCGCTTTCGTATGTCGTCGACTACGTGATCTTGGTCGGCTGTTCGCTGTGGTGGCTGCGTCGTCGCCTGCGTGGCCTTCAGGTCAAATCTATCCTGCATGGCGGTTTCTTTGGCCTTTTGCTCGGCGGCCTAGGGGCTGCCGCAGGCGCCGGCGTCATGTGGGCGCTTGAACACTTTGTCGGGGTACTTGGCGGCTCGATTCTGATTACTCTTGGCTATGTTTGCGTTGCGGGTGTCGCCTCGCTTGTTGTTACCTTTGGCCTTGCCGTCGTCCTTAAGATGCCCGAGGTCTCGGCGCTGCTTCGTCGCAAGTAGGTGCGCGTGGCCGGTCACGACAACATACCAACGCTTGCCGAGCAGGTTTCGCGCGTTCCCACACAGCCCGGATGCTACCTTTGGAAGGATGCCAAGGGCGATGTCATCTACGTGGGCAAGGCGAAAAACCTGCGCGCCCGCATGCGTCAATACGTGACACTGCAGGATGAGCGTCAAAAGATCCCGCTGATGATGCAGCTGGTGGCGAGCTTTGACTACATCGTTGTCGAAACCGAGCATGAGGCGCTTGTACTCGAGCGCAACCTGATCGGCCAGTACCATCCGTACTTTAACGTCGACCTCAAGGATGACAAGAGCTACCCCTTTATCGCCATTACAAAGGGCGACCTGTATCCCGCGATCAAATACACGCGTGAGCGTCATAAGCCGGGAACGCGCTATTTTGGACCCTATACCGATAGCCGTGCGGCACGTGAGACGATAGATACGCTGCGCAAGGTTATCCCCATCTGCTCTGCATCCTGTGCGGAGTGGCGTCGTTGTCGCCGTACCATCGAGTCCCACAAGGGCGAGGAAGACATCGTCAATATGATTTGCGCACAAAACGGGCGTCCCTGCTTTGACTACCATGTCGGGCGCGGCCCGGGTGCGTGTGTCGGCGCGATTTCCCCGGCAGACTATGCCAAGAACGTCAAGCGTGTCGAGCGCTTTTTGTCGGGCCATCGCAAGGATGTCGTCGATGAGCTGACCTCCGAGATGACGGATGCCGCCGAGGCGCTCGACTTTGAGCGCGCGGCACGCGTCAAACGTCGTTTGGAGGTCATCAGGGGTCTGGACGATCGTCAGCAAGTCGTTTTTCCCTCCAGTGTCGATATCGATGTCATCGGGTTCTATCGCGAGGAGACCATCTCCGCCGCTTGCGTCTTCGTCGTTCGCGAGGGCCGAACAGTTCGCACCTGCGAGTTCATTCTCGACAAGGGTCTTGATGTTGACGAGGAAGAGCTCCAGTCGGGCTTTCTTAAGCGCTATTACGACGAGACGGCTGATATTCCAGCTGAGGTCAACCTTTCCGTCGAGCTTGAGGATGCGGAGGCGCTGGGGGAGTGGCTTGCGGGCAAGCGCGAGCGCACCTGCCATCTCCATAGGCCGCAGCGTGGCGAAAAGCACCGTCTGCTCGATATGGCATCCAAAAATGCGCGCCATGCCCTCATGCGCTACATGATGCGAACGGGGTACGCTGACGACCGCACCAATCAAGCGCTCCTGGAGCTCGAAAGTGCGTTGGCGCTGCCATCGCCGCCGTTGCGTATCGAGTGCTTCGATATCTCTACACTGCATGGCACCTTTACGGTCGCCTCGATGGTGGTGTTTACCAACGGGCGCGCCGACAAGAGCCAGTACCGTCGTTTTAAAATTCAGGCCGAATTGGACGAGGCAAACGACTTCGTGTCGATGTCCGAGGTTTTGGGACGACGCTATGCTCCCGAGCGCATGGCCGACGAGCGCTTTGGCTCGCGCCCCGATTTGCTCGTTGTCGATGGCGGTAAGCCGCAATTGATCGCTGCGATCAAGCAACTTGAGGCTCTTGGGCTCGATATACCAGTTTGTGGCTTGGCGAAGGCCGACGAGGAAGTTTTTGTGCCTTGGGACGAGACTCCTGTCGTGCTGCCGACCGGGTCTGCTTCGCTCTATCTAATTAAACAGGTACGCGATGAGTCCCACCGATTTGCCATCACGTTCCACCGTGAGTTGCGCGATAAAGCCATGACGGTTTCGGTGCTCGATGACGTTCCAGGCGTGGGACCCACCAGAAAACGTGCCCTTATGCGCCATTTTGGCTCGATGAAGCGTTTGCGCGCGGCGAGCGAGCAAGAGATCGCGAAAGTTCGCGGCATACCTGCCGATGTTGCCAAGGCGGTCCACGAGGCGCTCGTTGCATGGAATGCCGAGCGCGCCGAGGCGGCGGCTGGCCATTCCGATAGCTAAACACGAGCCTAAACAACTGATATACATGATTGCGCGATTTTCAACCATTTATTTCGCCATGATTGCCTGCTGATTTCGGGTTTTATTAACGCTAAAACGTTTGACTAACCCAAGCGAAAACCCTGCTATCCTGCGGGTTGACGAAGACTGATATCTCACCTCGCCGATACATACTGTCTGGCGAATCATTTGTCAATGAATTCGGTGAACGGTAGTAAATACCGTTCAAGCGTATGTATGTATCGGTCGCCGAGCGCGGCACCTCAGTTGGGTTCGTCGGTAGGTAAGGTATATATCGTCCGCAAGTTGCGCGGGGGCACGTCTAGGTGCTCCCGAGTAAGATTCTCTATTGATAGGAGAAGACATGGCCATCATCAACAAGGGTATGTCCAGGCGTTCGTTCCTCGGCCTCACCGGCAGCGTCGCTGCTGTCGCCGGCCTTGGTCTCACTGGCTGCGGGGGCAGCTCTAGCGACGAGGGTTCCGCTTCCGGCTCCACCGATTCCGCCAACCGTGGCGGCGGCGTGATCACCGCTGGTTCCGCTTACGCTCCGTCCAGCTTCGATCCCGCCAGCACCGGCTCCGCTGTGGGCCTGGGTGCTAACTGGCACGTCGTCGAGGGCCTCTACGGCATCGATTACCACGACTACAGCACCTTCAACGAGCTCGCCACCGACGATCCCAAGTCTGTGGACGACACCACTTTCGAGGTCACCATCCGCAAGGGCGCCAAGTTCTCCGATGGCACCGAGGTCACCGCTGACGATGTCGTTGCCTCCTACACCGCTTGCGCCGCTTCCGCTACCTATGCTCCGTTCTTCCAGCCCTTCGAGTCCATCGAGGCCAAGGACGCCAGCACCGTGACGGTCAAGACTAAGGTCCCCAACTTCTCCCTGCTCAAGGATCGTCTGGCCATCGTCCGCGTTACCCCGGCCACCCAGACCGAGGAGGATCGCGCCAAGCAGCCGATCGGTTCCGGCCCCTGGATGTACGACTCTATTTCCGATACCGAGATCACCCTGGTTCCCAACCCCGAGTACAACGGTGAGTATGCTGCCGAGGATAAGAAGATCCAGTACAGCATCCTGACCGACCCCACCGCTCGCGTTACCGCTCAGCAGGAGGGCTCCACGCTCGTTATGGAGCTCGTTACCGCTGACGCCGTCGACCAGCTTGAGAGCGCCGGCTGCAAGATCGATAACGTTCAGGGTTTCGGCACCCGCTTCATCATGTTCAACGTCGCCAAGGAGCCTTGGAACAACGTCAAGGTCCGTCAGGCTGTCATGTATGCGCTCGACACCGAGAAGATGGTCAGCAACACCTTCGCCGGCCTTGCCACCGCTGCCAGCTGCTACCTGCCCAAGAGCTTCACCAACTATCATGAGGCTTCCACGGTGTACAAGACCGACGCCAAGAAGGCTAAGAAGCTCATCGAGGAGTCTGGCATCACCCCGGGTGCCATCACCCTGCGCACCACCGACAACGAGCAGATTAAGGGCATGGCCGCCCAGGTCAAGAACGACCTCGACGCTCTCGGCTTCGATGTGACCATCCAGACCGATACCTCGCCGGCCACCTACGCTGCCATCGACGGCGGCGAGGCCTACGATATCCTCCTTGCCCCTGGCGATCCTTCCTGCTTCGGCGCCGACCCCGACCTGCTGCTCAACTGGTGGTACGGCGACAACGTCTGGATGCAGACCCGTTGCCCGTGGAAGGAGTCCGCTGAGTGGCAGAAGCTCCACAGTCTCATGGACGAGGCTCTTGCCGCCGAGGGCGACGAGCAGCAGAAGAAGTGGAACGAGTGCTTCGACATCATTGCCGACAACGCCGTTCTGTACCCCGTTGTCCACGTCAAGACCGTCTCCGCTTCCTGGGACGATCCGTCCACTGCGCCCAACGGCGAGGCCCTCGATGGCTTCAAGGGCATCGGCACGACGAGCATGTCCTTCAGGGGCGTTGCGACCGTCAAGGCGTAAGACTCGCTTGAGTCTGTATGCAGGATATCGGTCATTGGGGCCGTATCCTCATAGTTGAAACAAAGACCCGGGCGGCAACGATGTCGCTCGGGTCTTGTAATGAGTACCCGTACTCATATACCAGTTGGTCCTACCGACAAAAGAAAGGGGAGAGAACGTGAACAACTTGCTACGTTTGATTGGAAGGCGTCTTGTGGCGCTGCCGATCATGGCATTGGGCGTCACCGTCCTGGTGTTCTTCCTTATGTCGTTCTCCAAGACCGACCCCGCCTACACGGCGTTGGGTGACGGTGCCTCGCCCGAGGCGGTTGCCGAGTACCATGAGAAGTATGGTCTGGACGACCCCTGGCCCGTGCGCTACGTGCGCTATATGGGCGATTTGATCCATGGCGACATGGGCACCTATGGTGCTGCTCGCAACCCCGTTGCCAAGCGCATCTCCACGGCCCTGCCCGTCACGATGCAGCTGACCTTTATCGGTCTTGCCATCGGTGCGGTCGTTTCGTTTTTGCTCGGCGTCATCGCGGCACTGTATCGCGACAAATGGCCGGACCAAGTGATCCGCGTCTTTTCCATCGCCGGCTTGGCAACCCCGTCGTTCTGGCTTGCCGTTCTGTTGATCCTGCTGTTCTCTTCCTACCTTAAGGTGCTCCCGGCATCGGGTGCTCTGCCTCACTTCACCACGAATCCGGTTGGCTATCTGGGACGTATGATCATGCCCGCTATCGCCTTGGCATTTCCGCTGACGGGCCAGATGACTCGTATCGTGCGTACCGCCATGGTCGAGGAGCTCGACAAGGATTATGTCCGTATGGCTCGCGGCGCCGGCGTTCCCGAGAAGGTCGTCGTCGGCATCAACGTTCTTCGCAATGCGCTGATCACCCCGGTCACCACCCTCGGTCTTAAGATCGGTTACCTCATGGGCGGCGCCGTCGTCATCGAGGTTATCTTCAACCTCCCCGGCATGGGCACTGCGATTCTGCAGGGCGTTCAGGGCAACGAGGCGAACCTGGTTCAGGGCGTCGTCATCGTCGTTGCTCTTGCCTTCATCATCATCAACATCGTGGTTGACATGCTCTACCTGCTCATCAACCCGCGCATCAGGACGGTGTAGATTATGGTAAAGATTCGAGAGAAGCAAACCGAGCAGCTCGAGAAGGCTGCCTCCAAGGGGCTCAAGCTCGGTGGCTGGAAGAAGATGACGCTGTCTTCTAAGATTGCCGCCGTCGTGCTGGTGCTGGTCGCCCTGACTGCGATTCTGGCGCCCCTTCTTGCCCCCTATAGCCCGGTCGAGATCTTTACGGCTCGCCAGGCTCCCGGCAACGGATTTATCTTCGGTACCGACGATAAGGGTCGCGACATTCTGTCGCGTATGCTCTACGGTGGTCGTTACTCGCTGATTATCGGCTTTGGCGCCACTGCCATGGCTCTGGTCTGCGGCTCGGTCGTGGGCGCCCTTGCAGCGGTTTCGCGCAAGGCCGTCTCCGAGACGATCATGCGTATCTTGGACATCATCATGTCCATCCCGGGCATCGCCCTCGCGGCCGTCTTCGTCTCCATCCTGGGCAACTCCGTGCCGTCGATCATCTTCGCCATCGGCTTTATGTACACTCCGCAGATTGCCCGTATCGTGCGCGCCAATATCGTGTCCGAGTACGGCGAGGACTATGTCCGCGCGGTCATCGTTTCCGGCGCCAAGGCTCCGTGGATTTTGATCAAGCATGTTCTGCGTAACTGCATCGCTCCGATCATGGTCTTCACCGTTACCCTGGTCGCCGACGCCATCATCTTCGAGGCCTCGCTGACCTTCATCGGCGCTGGTATCCAGGAGCCCACCGCTACCTGGGGCAACATCCTCGCCGACGCCCGCGGCGGCGTGCTCGCCGGTCGTTGGTGGCAGGCGCTGTTCCCGGGCCTGGCCATCATGATCACCTGCCTGGCGCTCAACATCCTCTCCGAGGGCATTACCGACGCCATGGCCGCTGCTCCCTCCGCCGCCCTGGATCCTACCGATTCCTCCAAGCGTCGCGAGGCCGATCTGCTGGTCTCCGACCCCGTTCGCGCCTACAAGGAGCAGGCCCAGTCCCTCTCCGCTCGCCTTGGCGCCCTGCGCGATGTCGAGCTCAAGCGTGACGATCGCCACGTGCCCGACGAGTCCGTTGAGCCGATTCTCTCGGTCCGTGACTTCTGCATTCAGTTTGAGCATCACGGTGATATCAACGTTGTCGACCATGTCAACTTTGACGTCCGTCCTGGTCAGACCATGGGCCTGGTGGGCGAGTCCGGTTGCGGTAAGTCCATCACCACGCTGGCCATCATGGGCCTGACCGATGAGGACGAGCACCTTTCCGGCGAGGTCCTCTGGGAGGGCCGTGACCTGCTCAAGATGAGCAAGAAGGAGTGGTTCGGCCTGCGTGGTACCGATATCGCTATGGTCTATCAGGATGCCCTGTCCTCGCTCAACCCCTCCATGCTCATCTCTGCCCAGATGAAGCAGCTCACCAAGCGCGGCGGAACCCGCAGCGCCGAGGAGCTCCTGGAGCTCGTCGGCCTCGATCCCAAGCGCACGCTCGAGAGCTATCCACACGAGCTTTCCGGCGGCCAGCGTCAGCGTGTCCTGATCGCTATGGCCCTTACCCGCGACCCCAAGCTGGTCATCTGCGACGAGCCCACGACCGCTCTGGACGTTACCGTCCAGAAGCAGGTCATCAAGCTGCTCAACGATCTTCAGGCCAAGCTCGGCTTTGCCATGATCTTCGTTTCGCATGACCTGGCTCTGGTCGCCGAGGTCGCCCATAACATCACGGTTATGTACGCTGGCCAGGTTATCGAGCAGGCGCCCACCAAGGAGCTGCTCACTAACCCGATCCACGAGTACACCCGCGGTCTTCTGGGTTCCGTTCTGTCCATCGAGAGCGGTTCGGGCCGCCTGCACCAGGTGCCCGGCGCCGTTCCGAGCCCGCGCGATTTCCCCAAGGGCGATCGCTTCGCGCCCCGCTCGAGCCACCCGCGTATTGGCCTGGACACCCGTCCGGTCTTCAAGCGCGTGCCCGGCACCGAGCACTTCTATTCCGAGCTCCCCGACGAGGTGCTCAAGGCAAATGGTTTGACCCCTCACGCGGAGGTGATGTAGATGAGCGAGACCGCAGTAAACGGCGTCGAGCCGATCATCTTCCTTGATGACGTCCACGTCACCTTTAGGACCCGTACCGGCTCGATTCTGCACCCCAACCTGGTTCACGCCGTCCAGGGTGTAACGATTAAGCTCATGCCCGGTCAGACGATTGGCATCGTCGGCGAGTCCGGTTGCGGTAAGTCCACCACCGCTAACGTCATGTGCGGCCTGCAGGCCCCCACGAGCGGCAAGGTCTACTTTAAGGGCAAGGACGTTACCAAACGTACCGCCGAGGACCGTCGCCACATGGGTCGCGTCATCTCGGTCGTGTTCCAGAACCCGGCCACGGCGCTCAACCCCCGCATGGTCGTTCGCGAGCAGCTGCTCG
>URTD01000051.1 GCA_900550735.1 uncultured Collinsella sp. | reverse complement strand
CCAATCGAAGTTACCGCCGTCGACGATCACACCGCCCAGCGAGGTGCCGTGGCCGCCGATGAACTTGGTTGCGGAGTGGACGACGATGTTGGCACCATGCTCCAGCGGACGGAACAGATACGGGGTGCCGAAGGTGTTGTCGACGACAACCGGCAGACCGTGCTTCTTGGCGATCTCGGAGATAGCGTCGATGTTGGGGATGTCGGAGTTGGGGTTGCCGAGCGTCTCGAGATAGATGACCGTGGTGTTGTCCTTGATGGCGCCCTCGACCTCGTTCTGGTTGTGGGCATCGACGAAGGTGGTTTCGACGCCAAACTGGGAGAGCGTGTGCTCCAGCAGGTTGTAGGAACCGCCGTAGATGGTCTTCTGGGCCACCACATTGTCGCCGGCCTGGGCAAGGGCCTGCAGGGTATAGGTGATGGCAGCAGCACCGGAGGCGACGGCAAGACCCGCCACGCCACCCTCGAGCGCGGCGATACGGTCCTCGAAGACGCCCTGGGTGGAGTTGGTCAGACGGCCGTAGATGTTGCCGGCGTCGGCAAGACCAAAGCGGTCGGCGGCGTGCTGGGAATTGCGGAACACATAGCTCGTGGTCTGGTAGATAGGCACGGCGCGGGAGTCGGATGCGGGATCGGCGCTCTCCTGGCCAACGTGAAGCTGCAGGGTATCGAAACCAAAGGTGTGCTCGGGGTTGTTGATGAACTGGCTCATGATGATCTCCTTGATCGAACGAAAGTAAATAAAAAGAGAGAAGTAAGTCGCTGTCTCCTGATCACGCCGACGGGCGCAAACAGGAGCCCGGCATTCGTCTTGGTAAGCAATTCATATGCGGGCCTCCTTTCGCATCCCGGTTCCGTGGTTGGCTTAATTACCTACCGCCTTTGTGTGTTTTGAATAGTACGGGCATTGTTTCCCTCGGTCAATCACTTAAAAGCGCTAACCTGTTATCTGTTTTATAGATAGCAATCGAAAGGATGGCATCGATGACCCTTCAGCAGCTTCGTTTTCTGATTGCCGTGGCAGAGTCCGGCTCAATTAACGCCGCAGCTCAGCGCCTCTATACCGCTCAGTCCAACATCTCAAACGCCGTCAAAAGCCTGGAACAGGAGCTCCACCTGGAGATCTTTACGCGCTCCAGCCGCGGCGTCACGCTCACCAACGACGGCACCGAGCTTTTGGGCTATGCGCGCCAGGTCGTAGAGCAGGCCGACATGCTCGAGGCGCGCTACGAGGACGGCGGCACCCCGCAAGCCCGCCTCGCCATTTCCGCCCAGCACTACGCCTTTTCGGTCGAGGCCTTTGTCAACGTGGTCGAGCGCTGCCGCGACAGCAAGTTCGAGTTCATCATGCGCGAGACCACCACATCGCAGATCATCGATGACGTCCGCGCGTTTCGCAGCGACATCGGCATCCTCTATCTGGACGACTTTAACGCCCGCGTTCTGCAGAAGGCTTTTGCCGATGCGCGCGCGAGCTTCCATCCCCTATTCGACGCGACGGTCCACGTCTTCGTTAGCGAGCGCCACCCGCTTGCCCGCCGCCCGCAGCTGTCCCTTGCCGACCTCACACCCTATACGCGTTATAGCTTTGAGCAGGGAACCTCAAACTCCTTCTATTACGCCGAGGAACCTTTTAGCTATATCCCTTGCGACCGCAACATACGAATCTCGGACCGCGGAACACTTACTAACTTGCTTATCACGTCGAACGGTTACACCCTGTCGACCGGTGTCCTCTCCAATGAAATGCAATGGGGTATGGCATCGATCCCGTTAGCAGACGCCCCAACGATGCACGTAGGCTATATCATGCACGACGAGCGCAAGCCCTCTCCCCTCTTGCAGCAATACCTCGACGAGCTCAACCGCATCATCCATGCCAGCTAACTGTCGGAAGACGGGGTAGAAATCGTAGATTGCTAGCCCCCGGCGGGCATGGCGCTACAATGGTCACTCACACGAAACGTACCCAACGAAAGGAAGCCCGTGAAGGTCATCATCTATACCGACGGCTCGGCCCGATCAAATCCGGGACGCGGCGGCTACGGCGCCGTGCTCAAATACACCAACCCCGCCGGCAAGACCTTCACCTCCGAGCTTTCGCGCGGCTACGCCAAGACCACCAACAACCGCATGGAGCTCATGGCGGTCATCGTGGCGCTCGAGGCGCTTAACCGCCCCTGCGAGGTCGAGGTCCATTCCGATTCGCAGTACGTCGTCAACGCCTTTAACAAGCACTGGATCGACGGCTGGAAAAAGCGCGGATGGAAAACCGCCAACAAGCAGCCCGTCAAGAACCGCGACCTGTGGGAGCGCCTGCTCACCGCCAAAAGCAAGCACAAGGTTGAGTTCATCTGGGTTAAGGGTCACGCCGGCCACGAGCTCAACGAGCGCTGCGATGAGCTCGCCACCACGGCGGCCGACGGCAGCAACCTCGATATCGACACCGGCTTTAACGAGAGCGACCTGTAATAGCGTTTTCGCGCAGCTTTATATCCCCACGCGCTACACTCATCCTGTAGACCAAACAACGCAAGGGGGACGTATGCTGCGCATCGCGACCATCGGCACATCCATGATCACCGACGACTTTATCCAAGTCGTCAACGCCAACGACCAAGCCGCGTTTGTGGGCACGCTTTCACGCGATGCCGAGCGCGGCGCCGCCTTTACCGCCGAACACGGCGGCGAGCGAAACTTTACTTCACTCGATGAGCTCGCGGCAGCCGCCGACGTCGACGCCGTCTATATCGGCAGCCCTAACGCACTTCACTACGAGCAGGCCCTTGCCTGCATCGCCGGCGGCAAACACGTTATCGTCGAAAAGCCCTTCTGCGCCACCGAAGCGCAGGCGCTGGAAGTCTTCCGCGCTGCCGAGGCAGCAGGTGTCGTGGCCCTCGAGGCCATGCGTCCCCTCCACGATCCCGCCTTCCACGCAATCGAGGACGCTCTGAGCGAAATTGCGCCCATCCGCCGCGCCTCATTGCGCTTTGGCAAATATTCCTCGCGCTACAACGAGATTCTCGCGGGACGCGCCACCAATATCTTCGACTGCAATATGGCATCAGGTTCCCTCATGGACATTGGCGTCTACACCGTCGAGCCCATGGTCGAGATTTTCGGCATGCCCTCCGGCCTTACAAGCATGACTACTCTGCTCGACCCCACCACGCGACAGCTCACGCACGGCCCCATCGACGGCTGCGGTTCCATCCTCGCCAGCTACGGCGGAGGCCGCATCTCCGTCGAGCTCGCGCACTCCAAAATTACGAATGACCTGCTGCCCTCGCAGATCGAAGGCGAGCGTGGCACTATCCAGATCGACCATCTGTCCACGCCCCGCAACGTCCGCATCGACTATCGCGGCGACGTCGTACGCGGCTCGGCGACCGAGGCGCCGCGCGAACAGGGCGACAACGGCCGCGTGCTCGACCTGCCCAAATCGAGCAACACCATGGAATACGAACTCACAGACTTTATCACCGCCATCGGCGGCATCGATAACGTCAAGGAAGAGATTTGGGAGACCCCGGCGGGACGCCACGAGCTTGGCCACTACCGCGATGTCACGCTCGTCTCACTACGCATCATGGATGCCGTGCGTCAGCAGGCCGGCATAACCTTCCCGGCCGACGCAGGCAAGCAGGCATAGCGATGGGCCTCTTCGATACGTTCTTCTCCAGCGTCACCGGCGGCAGTCGAGAGCCTCAAAAACCGTCAAACGTCGAGCTCGAGCTGCGCCGCAGGCTTACCGTGCTTGCAAGCGACGAGGCCACTCAAGACACTCCCCTGCGTTATTTCCTGCGCTGGGCGGGGCAAGTCCAAGGCGTTGGTTTTCGCTTTACCAACACCAACCTCGCGCAGGCACGCGCACTCACCGGCTGGGTGCGTAACATGGAAGACGGCTCAGTCGAGATGGAGATACAGGGAGCTCCGGCAGACATCCTATCTCATCTCGAGGCACTTCATGCCTCCTACGAGCGCATGGGAACGCGTTTTCGCCTTGTAGATGCCCAGGCCCGAGCCCCACTTGCCAATGAAGACGGTTTCAGTCCTCATTATTAGTATTGTGTGCTAAATACGGTATCATTTACCTACGACCGTTGATAGAAAAGAGGCGAGGCGCATGGCGGTGCAAAGAAGGAATACCAAGCAGCGAAAGCTGGTTCTTGACGCCGTGCGCCAAAGCTACAACCATCCCACCGCCGACGAAATCTACAACGTCGTGCGCGCGCAGGATGACAAAATCAGCCGCGGTACGGTCTACCGCAACCTCAATCTCTTGGCCGACGCCGGCGAGATCCTCTCCATCAAGACGCCGGGCGGCAGCCGCTTCGATCGCACGATCGAGCCGCACGCACATATCATCTGCACCTCATGCAGCCGCGTCATCGACGTACCGCTCCCCTTCGATGCCCAGCTCGACGCCAAAGCGTCCGAGCAAATCGGCTGGCACGTCACGTCGCACTACACCATCTTCGAGGGTCTCTGCCCCGACTGCCGGTAGATGTTTGGAACATGCCTTAAAATCCACCTTTCCGCACTTTGCAGCAAAAAATAGATTCCTAGACATGTCCCAAATGTCTACTCAGCAAGTAGACGACGCAGCTCTTCTTCGACCGTGCGCACGTAGCGGACGCGGTCGTTAATGCCACGCATAGAGGGGTTGCAGCTCTCCATCAGATAGGGATGGCCCACGACGTTGAGCATGTCGCGATCGTTCTCATTGTCGCCAAACGCCATCATCTCATCGGGCGAAATACCCAGGGCACGACCGTAATCGGCAAGCGCGGAGCCCTTGCCCGAACCGAAACCGATAAAGTCCGTCCATTCGGTTCCCGACGTCATCACGTCAACACAGTCGCTAAAGAGGCGCTCAAAATACTCCAGGGCCGCCGGCTGATCCACCTCGGGCGTCTGGAAGGCAATCTTAATGACGTCCTCGTCGATGTCCTCGGGGCGGGCGACCACCGCCACATCGCAGTGGACCTCATAGCGCAAATGATCGACGAACGCATCGTTGCCGCTCATGGTGTAGAGGTGTCCCTCACACGAAAGGGTCACGTCGGCATGGGGATACGCAACCACGGCATTCGCGATATCCATAGCAAGGCTACGCTCCATGGAACGCTTGACAACGGCACGTCCCTCGCTCATCACCAGGGCTCCGTTTTCGCATACATAGGCGAGCTCATCGGCCACCGGGGCAAACAGATAGCGCAAGCTCGCATATTGACGGCCGCTCGCCGGCATAAACACGATACCGCGACGATGCAGTTCATCGATGAGCTCAAAGGCCTCGGAACGCGGCTCGCGCTCCCCCGGATGCAGCAACATGCCGTCCAAATCGCATGCAATCAGCTTGATTCCTTCAAGACCCATATGCTCCCCCACAGCATCTCATCAACAGAAAGGCGGACTTTGAATAGTTGTCTCTCAAAGTCCGCCTTACTTATACGCACGTTAACCGCGCGCCTTCTTTACGATCGTAAAGT
Source organism: uncultured Collinsella sp. (assembly GCA_900550735.1). Lineage (GTDB taxonomy): Bacteria > Actinomycetota > Coriobacteriia > Coriobacteriales > Coriobacteriaceae > Collinsella. The sequence goes on along the minus strand of URTD01000051.1, from coordinate 5,665 downwards.
CTGGTGCCATACTCACAACGGCATCCGCCGCACTCGACGCAAAGCGCCGGTCCGAATCGAGTTCACGGGTAACCGTCGAGAGCCGAACGCCCTCGACGCCCCGGAGCATGCGGCCCAAAACAGGCTGCACCGGCGTATACATGCGCACGGTATACTCGTCCGAATCGCCTCGAAAAAGCGGCGCATGCATATTGCCGATCTCCCAGCACGCATGCGCGAGCGCAATCGGGTCCATGCGGTCAACTTCGACCAAATAAACCTCGGCGCTGCGCAGGCGCACGACAACCGCCACGGGCACCACGCCCGAACGGTCGACGGCGAGCACGTCGCCGTCGACAAAACGACCGCCGTCGGCAGTATCCAGCCGAACATCGACCGTGCGCCCCAGCTCCGTCACGCCCACAAACGCGCATACATCAGCCTGGTCCCAATCGAGCAGTAGCTCGTCAACTTCAAAGACGCCGCCCAGCTTCCGGCGAAGCAGAAGTTCATAGGACGGATCGTTGAGATTTCCCAAGCATGTCGTCGAAACCAAGCGCTCAGGCATGCTCTAACCCTCGACCTCGACGAGCTCGATATCAAAGTTGAGGTCCTTGCCGGCCAGCTCGTGGTTGGCATCGAGCGTCACGGCCTCGGGCGTTACGTCGATGACCACGGCGGGAACGGGCATACCGCTCGGCGTGGACAGGAAGAGCTTCATGCCCTTCTCGATCTGCTCGATGTTGGGAACCTGCTCGGCCGGGAAGGTAATAACCATCTCGGGATTGTGCTCGCCGTAGGCATCGGCAGCAGGAATGTGCACGGTCTTCTTCTCGCCCACCTGCATGTCGACAACAGCGGCGTCGAAGCCCTTGATCATCTGACCGGCGCCGCAGGTGAACTCCAGCGGCTCGCCGCGATCGTAGGAACTATCGAACTGCGTGCCGTCATCGAGCGTGCCGCGATAATGGGTCTTGACCTTCTTGCCCTGGTTGGACATGGTAACCTCCGTGATAAGGGCGGCGCACAACGCGGGCCGCCGTGAACATATGGCGCTAACTATACCCTAGTCATACAATTCAAGGACAGTTTGCAAAGAAACGCTGCAACCGGAGGAACCATGGCATATCCCGTATTTGACCTACACTGCGACACCGCCGACCGTATCGGCTGGGCCACGCTCGATCTCGACCTGCGCTTTACCGCCGGCACCGACGGTTATTTCCCCGGCGACGAAACGCATCCGCAAGATTTCGACCTCATCGAGGGCAACGCCTGCGCCATCTCGCTCGCAAAGATCGGCAACGCGCCATGGGCACAGTGCTTCGCCACGTTTGTCCCCGACGAGATTCCCACCGCCCACGCCGCGCGCTTCCAGGCGCAAATCATGGCGCATATGAGCGGCCAGGCAATGCTCAACCACGACCGCATGGTCAACGTACGCAGCGCCGCAGACATTCGCCCCGCGCTCAAGGACGGCAAGGTCGCTTGCATCCACACCATCGAAAACGCCACGTTCTTTGCCGAGGACCCCGCACTGATCGAGGTGCTCAAGAGCTTGGGCGTACTCATGTCATCACTCAGCTGGAACGCGCAGGGACCGCTCGCGAGCGGCCACGACACCCACGCCGGCCTCACCGCCGCCGGCATCGAGGCACTTACGCAGATGGAGCACGCCGGCATGGTGCTCGACGTCTCCCACCTCAACGATGAATGCTTTGACGAAGTTGTCGCCCACGCCACGCGTCCCTTCGTCGCCAGCCACTCCAACTCCCGCACCGTCTGCGGCGTCAAGCGCAACCTCACCGACGACCAGTTCCGCACCATTCGCGACATGGGCGGTATCGTCGGCCTCAACTACTGCAGCGAGTTCCTTTCCAACGACGCAACCGACAAGACCGCCGCAGACGTCACCTTCGACCAGCTGGCGGCACATATCGAGCACTGGCTCGACCTGGGCGGCGAGGACGTCATCGCGCTCGGCGGCGACTGGGACGGCGCCACGGTGCCCGCTTTCCTCTCCGATGCCAGCAAGATGCCCGAGTTCCAGAACATGCTTTCCAAGCATTTTGGCAAGACCGTGATGCAAAAGCTCTGCAGCGACAACGCGCTTGCCTTCTTCGAGCGTTATTAATTTCACATCCCTTGAGCGGGCCGGCATGCCGAACGGTCGACATGCCGGCCCGTCCCCAATCTGAAGGACCGCTTTTGACGCAGCAGTTTACGATTTCCGTATCCCGACCGGATGGGACGCCCATCCCCGTCGTCGTTACCAAAAAGCGCGTCAAGAACTTCAACCTACGCGTCACATCGAGCGGCGAGGTCCACGCCAGCGCACCGCTCGGCGCCAGCCGCGAGCGTATCGAAGCGTTTGTGAAGCGCAACAGCGCCTGGATTATCAGCCGGCTTGCCCAGCGCGAGCAACGTCAGGCGACGGCGCGAGAGCCGCTCAGTCCCTCGTCCATCATTGCGCTTTGGGGCAAACCCATCACCGTTCAGGATGCACTCGACCACAACTTTGCATCACCCGCACCGCGGCCCAAGCAGGCCACCTTCGCAAGTTTTATGGGTACCGACGAGCCAGACGAACGTCCGCAGGCCAAGTGGAACGCGACCCTCGACGGCTTAACGCCCAGTGAGATCCAAGCCCATATTGACCAGCTCTATACGTCCGAGGTCACATCGGCACTGCGCGATATTGTGCACGCATACGAAATCGCAATGGGTGTCGACGTTTCCCGCGTTTCCGTGCGCAGCATGAAAACGCGCTGGGGATCATGCACGCCCAAAACCGGCGCCATTCGCATCGCACGAGAACTTGCCGCCTACCCCGTCGAGTGCCTTGACATGGTTGTCGCCCACGAGCTCGTCCACCTGCTCGAGCCGAGCCACAACCAGCGGTTCCACGTCCTGCTCGACACATACTGCCCCAACAATAGAGCACTGTCTCAGCGACTCAAGCAGCCACCCATAGAGACGTATTAGAACCGGTTAGCGCACGCGCTCGATCTCGACACCGCAGCTTGCCAGGGGAAGACCGACGGGCGCCCAAGGCTTATCGAGCTTAACGTGCACGCCAAGCAGCAGGGGGTAACGACGTAGCAGCATCTGGGCCACACCCTCGGCTGCAGCCTCGATGAGCTTAAACGTATGCTCGCGCAGATAGCCATCGACATCGTGGCATACCGAGCCGTAGTCAATCGAGGCGTCCAGGTTATCGTGCTCCCCCGCTGCACGCAGGTCGGCATAGAGCACCAGGGACACGATGAACTTCTGGCCCAGGGCGTTCTCCTCGGGATACACGCCGTGGTTGGCAAAGACCTCGAGACCGTCGATAGTAATGCGGTCGGCATGGCGCAGGTCGTCATAGCTCACATGGGGCACCGCCGTTGCAGCGGAAATTTCACCCCTGCTACGACGGGCGAGCTCGGCACCCTCGGTCTTGGTTGCATTCTCGGGTAGCTTTTTGTTAGTCATCGCGATCGTCTCCTTCGTTCAGAACCCCGACCGCGCATACCGACTACACGCGAATCGATAGGTTCTTTTTATCATCGCTCCAGTTGCAGGCATTGCGCGCAGGGCATGCAAAGCAGGCGCGCGACGCTTTGTCGGCTGCATAAAGCAGACGCTCAAGCGGCTGGCTGTTCACGCGTAGCTTTCGATGGCCCAGGATGGCCGTCTTAATGGCTGCGACATCTGCCGGCTCGAACGCCACGTCTTCGGGCATGCCGCCGAGAATCGCATCAGCGACGCGTTCGCTTGCAACATCATGGGATATACCCGATTCATACTGTTCATCTTTGCCGATATCGTGAAGAAGTGCCGTGGCATAGATGACCTCTCGATCAAATCCGAGCTGCTCCTCAAGATTCTTGATCCACATAATGCGAGCGACATCGAGAAGATGGTCAATACCGTGGCGGCAGAAGATGCGCCCCGATTCCAACTGTGCAATGTTGCCCAGGTGCCGACGGAACAGCCCGTTGGCACAAATGTAATCAATGCGAGGCATGGCACCAAAGGGGGCCAGGCCCGAAGCCATAAAGCCGCGACGCGACGTCCCCTCATCGGTCTTCGATGTAAAGTCGTTGACGACTCTCATGGTTAGCGGCCCAGCATCCTAAAGAAACGCTCCTCGAGCGCGGGATCGGTCTCAAAGACGCCGCGGCGAGCGAGTGTCACGGTCTTGGTGCCAGGCTTTTGCACGCCGCGCATGGTCATGCACATATGCTCGGCTTCCATGAGCACAATCGCTCCCTGGGGAGCGAGATAATCCATGAGAGCGTCGGCAACCTGCGCACACAGCTGCTCCTGCAGCTGCAGACGGCGGGCATAAACCTCGACCGTGCGGGCGAGCTTGGAAAGCCCAGCCACCCGACCGTTAGGAATATAGCCAATGGCGACCTTGCCATAAAACGGCAGCAGATGGTGCTCGCACAGCGAGTAGAACGTGATGTCGCGCTCGATAACCAAATCGTTCGAAGCGACGGCAAAGGTTTTGGACAGGTGCTCCTCGGCACTCTGGTCCATACCGCCGGCGATCTCACCATACATACGGGCAACGCGCGCCGGGGTCTCCAGCAGGCCCTCACGAGTTGGGTCCTCGCCTATGCCCTCAAGCAACAGCTTAATGGCGGCCTCGACTTTTTCCTGATCGACCATCTGGGCCTCACTTTTCCGATTTTGCGTTCGCGCTATGGTACCACGCCCTTTGGCATCGGCCACAAGCTACATAGTATGGGTCGAATAGACCGGATCGTCCCGCCAAAGTTCAACCGCATCACAAAGCGCAACGCCCTCGCGCTCAGCACGGTCGCGCGTAGCGTTCATATCGATCACACGCTGGTTACTCGAGCCCCTAAAGCGCAACGAGATATCGTACAAATCCTGAACAAACGGGCCATCCACCAACATATCGAGGCAGGCAAGGATACGGTCCGTCGCCTCGGTATGGTGGCGACCGCCCGGCATAAGCTCCTCGAGCACGTCGCCGGTAAAGCACCAAATGGTCTTGCCCGACCCCGCAGGATAGGCCGCACGCACGCGTTCGATAAAGTCAACGAGCCCCGCCTGATTCTCGGGCTCCATAGGCTCGCCGCCCAGAATCGTCAGGCCATCGATAAAGGGATGATCGAGACTCTCGATAATCTTGTCCTCGACGGCACGATCGAACGGCTCACCCGCAGCAAAGTCCCACGCGACAGAGTTAAAGCAATTCTTGCACCCACGACGGCACCCGCTCACAAACAGAGAAGTACGAACGCCTTCCCCATCAGCAATGTCGAAATACTTAATGTTCGCGTAGTTCATAGGTAACTCTCCCGGGAGGCCGGGACATATCATCCCGTCCTCAAACATTCTCGGCCTTCGGCCTGCGAAACTGCGGGCGGGACGATATGTCCCGGCCTCATGCAAAGGGTAACTCAATGAACGAAGCGAACATCGAGTATAGGGTTCGAGGTCCAATAAATACTTTGTTGCAGCTCAACCGTTATCGCAAGCAAAGCGTTGTTGCAAGTCAACTCATTTCCGCTAAGAACTTCGAGGAGTGAGCAGGCCTCATGCTGCATCTCAGCTACGTCAACTTGGCTGAACCGAGAGGGCCGCTTGGGCATTTGCTCGCTATTTCGGACAGTCCTGCGCAAGACGAAGGCCACATTAAGTGGCCTTCTTTGCGTGCGGAACT
>URTD01000050.1 GCA_900550735.1 uncultured Collinsella sp. | reverse complement strand
TGGCCTATCCGCTCAATGTGTTCGGCTGAGATCGGAAATCAACCGTCGGCCCGCCAGCGGCCACATCGAGCAGATGGGCGTGCTTCGATCCCGAGCCTAGCCTAGGATGCGGGCCATGCGCGTCTTGAACTCGGACAGGAAGCGCGGGGCATCCACGGTCAGCGCCACGAGTGCGCTCTTGTCCGGATCGGATAGGCGGCGCTCGTCGCAAATGGTGCGGCCGCGATACTCGCCCAGCAGATCAACACGCAGATTGCAGCCGAGCGCACCCACGAGCGTGGGGTCAATCGCCACAGCGACGGCAAGCGGATCGTGCAGCGCGCAGCCACCCAGGTAGGGGGCGTTCATCTCGTACGAGCCAATGTAGTGCTCCACCATGCTCGCAAACGCGCAACCGGCCATGGTGCCCGAGCCCGTCCAGCCGGCAATGTCGCGACGCGTGAGCACCACGCGATGCGTCACATCCAGACCCACCATGGTGAGCTTGCGGCCCGAACGCAGCACGGCATCGGCCGCCTCGGGATCGCTTGCCATGTTGGCCTCGGCGCCCGCGCTCACGTTTCCGGGCACGGTAAGCGCGCCGCCCATCACGACCACGCGACCGATAGACATCATCGCCGCCGCATCGCGCTCCAAGGCAAGTGCCAGGTTGGAGAGCGGACCGGTCGCCACGTAGATCAGATCGGGGCCATAGGTGCGCGCGGCATCAATCAGATAATCGACCGCCGCGTTACCGTCGGCCGACGTCGCCCCCACCGGCTCGTACGGCGACGCGGGCACGCTCGCCCCGCCAATGCCGTTCTTGCCGTGGATGAGCGTGGTGGACGCCGGCGGTGTATAGGGCTCAGTCGCCTTAATGGGACGATCGGCGCCCAGGTACACCGGCACCTCGGGGCGACCCAGCAGATCGAGCACCGCCAGGCAGTTGTGCGCCGATTGCTCGACGCGCACGTTGCCAAAGCACGTGGTGATGCCCACGAGCTCCACCTCGGGGCTCGCGATGGCATAGGCAAGCGCCATCGCATCGTCCACACCCATATCCAGATCAAGGATCAGCTTCTTGATTGCCATTGTTCTACTCCGCTTCTCCGTCTTGTACTAAATCGTCTAAATCAAACACGCGCTCAACTTCGGCACGCGTGGGAATCGACTGCTGAGCGCCCAGACGCGACACCGTCACTGCCGAGGCGCGAGCACCCGCGGCCATGCACTCAAAGAGCGGCAAGCCCTCTAGGCGAGCCGCCGCCAACGCGCCGATAAACGTATCGCCGGCGGCCGTGGTATCGACTACCGTGCTCGAAAGCGCCGGCATGCGCAGCAGCTCACCGCCATCGCCGAGCGTAACCGAGCCGGCGCCGCCCAGCGTGATGACCGCGGCGCCGGCACCCTTGGCGAGCAAGGCATTGAGCGCCGCGACGCAGCTCGCATCATCCGCGGGCAAGATGCCCGTCAGCACCTGGCATTCGGTCTCGTTGGGACAGACCAGGTCGACCGCAGGCCAGGCCTCCGCAGGCAACTCACAGGCAGGCGCTGGATTAAAAACCGTATAGAACCCCAGCTCGTGAGCGCAAACAAGCGCCTCGGCCGTCGCTGCAAGGTCACATTCGCCCTGGGCGATAAAGACGCTTCCGGCAGCCGGGACAATCCCGCTGGCGTCGCCGTCGGGCTCATCGGCCACCAGGTGCCTCAGCGCGCGGGCAACGTACTCGCCCGCGAGCGCATGGTTGGCGCCCGGCGACAGCACGATGCGGTTGTCGCCCTTGCAGCGAATGATGGTCGCGGTGCCGGTCTCCACGTCGTCACGTCGCGCCACGAACTCAACGCCCACGCCGGCATCCTGAAGTCCCGCTACCAGCGCATCGCCAAACGCATCGCGCCCGACCGCGCCAATCATGTTCGTGCGCGCGCCCATGCGCGCGGCAGCGACGGCCTGGTTAGCGCCTTTGCCGCCAGCGTTGGTGATAAAACCGCTGCCACCGACGGTCTCGCCCGCGCGCGGCATGCGCTCGCACGCCACCGAAAGGTCCATGTTCATGCTGCCGAACGCCGCAACGATGCCGCGATCTGCCATGGAAACCTCCTCATCTGCGGGCCTTATGCCCACCGTCGGCCGTCGATCGTGCGCTCTCGCACCTCTATAACTTTAGTTCACTTTGATGTGAACGCGCCCTTGAGGTTGCGCCAGCAGCAAGCATTCACAGGAGCAGGCAGCTACAATGAATATGTGCTGATTATTCTCGTCATTGGATGATGTTGTATGGAACAATTCCCACCATCGAGCCCACGCGGACCGCACCGCGCGCCCGATAACCAGGCGCCGCACGAACGCCCACGCGCCGACCGCCGCACCGGTGAGTCGCGACGCGGCCCGAGCCCGCATCGAACGCCCACCAACAAGGACGCCCACACTAACAGCGCCGCAAAAGAACAGGCGCCCGCTCGTCCCAAGTCCCTCTACATTCCTGCGCTCGACGGCCTGCGCACGCTTGCCGTCGTCGCGGTGGTGCTCTATCACCTCAACCTCACGTGGGCTCAGGGCGGCCTGCTCGGCGTTACGATCTTCTTTGTGCTTTCGGGCTATCTGATCACGCGCTTGCTGCTCAACGAAGTCGCTAAGACCGGCCGCATCGACCTTAAGAGCTTCTGGATTCGCCGCATCCGTCGCCTAGTCCCCGCCGTGGTAACGGTAGTGTTCGTGACCTGCGCGCTGTGCACCATCTTTAACCACGTGATGCTCACCAAGATGCGCCCCGACATCCTGCCGTCGCTGCTGTTCTTCAACAACTGGTGGCAGATTGCCCAAAACGTCTCGTACTTCAATGCCCTGGGCGACCCCTCGCCGCTCACGCACTTTTGGTCGCTTGCCATCGAGGAACAGTTCTACCTGATTTGGCCGCCGCTGCTGTTTGCCATGGTATCCATGCATGTGAGCAAGCCCAACACGCGCCGCGTGGTTCTGGGCCTTGCCGCGGTTTCTGCCCTTGCCATGACGGTGCTTTACAACCCCGCCGCCGACCCCAGCCGCGTGTACTACGGCACCGACACCCGCGTGTTCTCGCTGCTGCTGGGTGCCTGGATGGCCTTTATCCCCGATTGCGACCTGGCGCCGGTGCGTCTCGCTCATCGTTTGGGGCTCAATCGCCTGGCTGGCGCCGCCAAGCGCGGCAAGAACGCCGAGGGCAAGCCTGGCGAGAAGGCCGACGAATCAGCCGAGGCCGCCCCGGCGCAGCCGAGCGTCCTCGTGCGCTTTTGGTCCTCGCCCGCATCCATCGATGTGTTGGGCGTCGTGGGTCTGGTTGGCCTCGCCGCCATGGTCGCGCTCACCAACGGCTACACCGCATTCCAGTATCGCGGCGGCACGCTGTTATGCTCCATCCTCACGCTCATGGTCATCGCGGCCTGCGTGCAGCCCCAGGGAATGGTTGCCCGCGTGCTGTCCGCCGAGCCGCTCGTGTGGGTTGGCAAGCGCTCGTACAGCATCTACCTGTGGCACTATCCGCTGCTGTTGCTCATGAACCCGGTCGCCAACATCAACGATACACCCTGGTGGCAGTACATTTTGCAGGTGCTGCTGGTGGTCGCCGTAGCCGAGTGTTCCTATCGCTTTATCGAAACGCCGTTTAGGAAGGGCGCCTTCGGCCGCACCGTCGCCGAATTCCGCGATGGCACCACCACGCCCGCCAACTGGGTGCGCGCGCACGTCCCTGTCTGTGCAGCCTGCGCTGTCGTGTTGGTCGTTGCACTGGGCGGTCTGATCTTTGTGCCCGAGACGTCTGCGCTGAGCGGCAAGGGCGCCGAGGTTCTGAACAAGGAAGCCGAAAACACCGCGCCCACCGACCAGCAGGCGGCCGACGACACCGACAAGGACAACGACGGCTTCCCCGATGGCTCCTACGACCTGTTGATGATCGGCGACTCCGTGTCGCTGCGCGCCGTTGATTCCTTTGACGGCGTGTTTCCGCACAGCCATATCGATGCCGAAAAGGGCCGCCAGTTTGATGCGGGCCGCGCGACATTTGAGGGCTATATCCAGCAGAACCTTGCCGGCAAGATCGTGGTCTTTGCCCTGGGCACCAATGGTTTGGTAACTGATGACCAGATCGATGCCATCATGGCCGATGCCGGCGACAAGCGTATCGTCGCGTTTGTGAACACACGCAGTCCGCAGCCGTGGGTGGGTTCCACCAACCAGGCTATCGCCAACGCCGCCACGCGCTACAAGAATGTACGCGTTATCGACTGGTACGGGCACAGCGCCAACCGCAACGACCTGTTCGACGGCGACGGCACGCACCTGTCGACTACCGGCGTGACCGAGTACCTCAACCTGATCCACGATGCGGTCAAGAAAGACCTGCCCGTGCACCCCGAGGACCACGTCAACGATCCGCAGCCGGCAGCCGTCAAGTCCGCCGGCGACGCACTCGTCAATGCCCTCGCCTACAAGCCGCACAAGCTGGGCATCGACAAGTAACGCGCAGCAAAATCTGCGTACACCCGCAGGGGGCGTCGGCCACGGCCGACGCCCCCTGCGGCAGTTAGGGACACTCCTTTTGCACCGGCACCCGGAAGCACTCCTGGCGCAGCCAATGAAGACCTCTATGGATGAATTCCAAGCCGCTCCGCTCCTCCAGACATCGTTTCCGTGCCTCGCGCCTGCCCCAAACAATCAAAACAAGCCCTTTTCGCCGCAACCTCAAAGGCCTGTGGGCAAAAAAGGCCAAATATGAGTACTGTTACCATTTTAGTAGCAGGCAAAACCACCCAAAATGACGTCCGAGCGACCCCTACAACCCCCTAAAGCAGCCAACCTGACTGGTTTAAGGCGTATTGAAGCCAATTTTAATGAACATACTATAGGTTCTGTTCATTATCTTTTTGGATGTAAATGCTGTTCACTTAGCAACAGTACTCATATTTGGCATTTTTTGCCCACCGCCATATAACTAACGCCCTATAGCAGACAAAAAACAGGCCGCAGCCCATCGCTGCGGCCTGTTCGGAAGCAAAAGTGGGCGTTAAGCGCTGTAGCCCATCGCTTGCAGCACAAACATGACGACCGTCAGCACCGTAATCACGCCGATAGTCGCCCAAGTGAGCACGTTCCATACGCGGCCGTTGCGGTTGGCGCCCATAATGTGGCGATCCGCCGCGATAACCACCTGAAATACCAGGACTACGGGCAGCAGCACGCCGTTGATGACCTGCGAGGTCATCATAATCTGGAACAAATCGACGCCAGGCATGAGCACCAACACGGCAGAAATGCCGATGATGGCCGTAATGATGCCGCGATAGACCGGAGCCTCGTCCCAGCTGCGGTCGGCACCGCGCTCCCAGCCAAATGCCTCGCAGATAGCGCTCGACGTAACGCCCGGCAGCACACAGGCAGCCAAGAAGCTCGCCGCGACCAGGCCCGAGGCAAACAGTACCGTGGACCACTGGCCCGCGATGGGCTCCAGCGCGCGGGCGGCATCGGCGGCATCGCTAATCTGAATACCCGCCGGGAACAGCACCGTACCGGTCGTGATGATAATGAAGCCCGCAATGATATCAGCAGCGATCGAGCCGCTCACGGTATCAATACGCTGCAGCACGATGTCGTCCTCGCCCGCATTCTTATCGACCACGTTATTCTGAGCCAAGAAGATCATCCACGGTGCGATGGTGGTACCGATCGTTGCGACCACGAGCGACACGTAGCTGGGATCGTTCTGGATATTAGGGACGACCAAGTCGACCGCGACCTCGCCCCAGTTGGGGCCGGCCATAAACGCGGCGACAATGTAGGTCACGAACACGCAGCTTACCAGCAGCAAAATCTTCTCGATGCGCTGGAAACTGCCCGACATGGTAAGCATCCACACCAGCAGCGCCACGAGCGGCACCGAGATGCTCGCCGGAACGCCAAACAGAGCAAGGCCACTCGCGATACCCGCGAACTCCGAGATGGTCACCGCCGTGTTGGCGATCAACAGCGCCGCCATGGCCAGCACGCTCTTGCGCACGCCAAAGCGCTCGCGAATGAGCGACGCCAGGCCCTTACCCGTGACGCATCCGCAGCGCGCCGCGGTCTCCTGCGTCACGATAAGCAGCACGGTCATGACGGGAAGCATCCAGAGCATCTTATAGCCATAGCTGGCGCCCGCGCTGGAATACGTGGCGATGCCGCCGGCGTCATTGCCCGAAAGCGCTGCCAGAAGACCGGGGCCCATGGCTCCAAAGATGGCCGCAATGGTCAGCTTTTGCTTGGTGCTCGGCTTTTGCTTCGTATTTTGCACGCGACCACCTACCCCATGACCGACATGGTGAGCAGCACCGCAGCAACACAGTACGCCACACACGAGATCATGACGGCGATGACGTTCATGGCGGTACCCGACGTATTGAGGTCGTGCTCATCGCGCCAGAACAGCACCATCAGGTAAATCACGGCGCTCATGTTGCCAACCAGGCAAATAACGGCAGCGATATTAAAGCAGCCGGTAAAGAGCTGCTCCTCAAACATAGTGGCATCGGGGAACGCGGCAGTGCGCACCAGCTGCGCGCACAGGTAAGTAACAAGCGAAAGAATCAGGCCCATACCCGTGCTCTGGAAGAAGAATCCCAGGTACGGTTTGGGCTCGTCGTCGTGACCGTCGTACTCGAGGAAATAGTTCTTGACGAACGACACCATGCGCGAGGCAGCCAGCAGCACGAGCGGCATGGCGCACATGGGGAACACCACCAGATGCGCGGAGCCCAGCGCCGTCCCCAGCACGGTCGCCATAATGCACGAGGCGATGCCCCACACGACGACCCAGTACTGACGATGCACGAACCAGCTGAGCACGTTCGTCGAGTCGTCCGACGCGCTATCGCCCGAGCCGACACCGGCGATCTGCAGGTCCTCCTGATGCTCCTCGGCGATAACGTCCATGGCGTCGTCGAAGGTCACGATACCCAGGATATGACGGTTCTCGTCGCAGACAGGGATGGCAACCAGGTCGTACTTGGTCATCTCGTCCGTCACGTCTTCCTGGTCCTCGTCGGGCGACACGTAGACCAGATCGCGATAGGCGAGCTGGCCCAGCGTGGCGTCGCGGTCGGCCACGATCAGCGTGCGCAGCGAAAGCACGCCCGTCAGCATGCCGCTCGGATCCTCGGTATAGACGTAGTAGACGCTCTCAAAGTCCTCGTCGAGTTTGCGAATCGCCTCGATGGCATCGCCGACCGTCGCCGTGGCGGGCAGCGAGACAAACTCCGAGGTCATGATGCGGCCGGCGGTGTTGTCCTCATAGCCCAACAGATTACGAATCGCCTTCTCCTCCTTGACGCCCATCAGGCGCAGGAGCTTCTCGGCCTTCTCATAATCGAGCTCGTCGATCAGGTCGGCAGCGTCGTCCGGGTCCATCATGGCCAGCATCGACGATGCGTCGGTATCGGACAGGCCCTCGAGCATCTCGGTCATGAGCTCGTCGTCATCGAACTCCGAGATGGCCTCGGCGGCCTGTGCCGTATCGAGCTGCGCGAACACCTGCGCGCGCAGGCGCGGGTCGAGCTGCTCGATGATGTCAGCGATGTCGGCAGGATGCAGCTCGCCAAGCGTCTTGTGCGACACCGAGAGTTGGATGTTCTTAGTCGAGCGATCGAGCAGGTCCATGTAAGACCAGGCGATAATGTCCTCGCTGAGCGGCTTGCCCAAGTGCTTCATAAAGCCCTCGACGACATGCTCGAGCGTGGGGCTGATGGCGCGTAGCAGACCGCGAGCACCGACCTCGGCGCCCAGCAGGCGCAGCTGATTCTCGCCCGACATAGAGAACTTGATGTCGTTTACGCGCACGACCTTCATGCCCTGCGTGTCGACAATCTGCTTGTTGAGCACGTCGCGGGCAAGCAAGAGTTCGGTCGGCTGCAGGTACGAAAAACGGATTTCGGTGGCCGACGTCTTAAGGTGTACACCCGTCTCGTCGATACGGTCGACCCATTTGCGCCAGCTGATCATAAACGGCGTCTTGCCGGGACCACGGAACGCGAGCGACGTCACGTGCGGAAAAACTTCACCGGTTGCAATGCCAAAATCGTTAACCACGCCGAGCTTTTCGCCGTCGACGTCCAAGACCGGCAATTTGAGCATCTCACTCAGATAATTCAATGGTGCTCCCCATCATTATTCCTCCGAACGCGGCCGCGCGTGCGGCGTCCGGGGGCTTCTGGATATGTATACGCATGCGCGGGCGGCACGCCGCTCGACGCTTACACCCCGTGCATGCGCAAAAAGCACCTGCATGGGGTCATCGACTGTATGGTCGAGGTTTGGATTTCACCTGTAACCTTTCTCTTGACCCTCATTAACCGCAGTAACTATAGCATCAGCATCGCCCTGCGGCATCGAATTTATGCGCTGCACATTGCAGGCATACCAAACGCTGACGCATCCGTGACATAGCCATTGGGGACGTTCTTAAACGACCACCCAATGACTACTCTGTGGTGTCGTCGTCCTCGGCAAGTTGGGGGAACACGGCATCCTTGGGCATGGTGACCTTCGTCAGCGAGGTGAGCTTTTTGCTCAGCGACGTGTCCGTCTTGACCAGGTCGCTGAGCGTCACGATCTTGTAGCCGTCGGCAATGAGGCCGTCGATAATCTGCGGCAGCGCCTCGAGCGTCTGCTCGGCGCATTCGTCTCTATCGGTGAGCAGCACGATATTGCCCGGCGTCACCGAATCGAGCACCGTCGAGACCTGTTCGTCGGCACCGTTGAGCAGCCAGTCGCCCGAGTCGATATTCCACGAGACCACGGCGGAGACCAGGTCCATCGCATCAATCCAGTTTTGCTCGTCAAAGGCAGCGTAGGGAGCACGCAGCAGCATCGTCTTCACGCCGGTCGCCGACTTAATCGCGTCGGTGCCTTTCGTGATCTGTTCGCGTACCGCCTCACGGTCCTGACCCTTGAGCGAATCGTCGCTATAGCTGTTGGATCCGATCTCGCACCCGGCATCGACAATCGCCTTGGCCGTGGCAGGCGAGGCCTCGACCGCATCGCCCGAAAGGAAGAACGTCGCGGTGACGCCCTTTTCCTTGAGCACCTGCAAGATCTGCTTGGTAGCGCCGCTCGGACCCTCGTCAAACGTCAGCGCCACGTACTTTTTGTTGCCCTTGGGCGCCACGCTGGCGCACGCAACGACGCAATCGGTGGCGGGCACGACCTCGCCGCGGTCTTGCGTCTTGCCCGACTGCTCACCAACCCACACCTCGGAGCGGCCCTGGACACCCCACGTCTGCACATACTCGATAGCGCCCGTACCCTCGACCTTGAGCTTGGGCTCGATAACCGTAGCCTGAACCTCGTGCTTCTCGTAGGTGTTACGGCCATCCTTGACCGTCACCTTCTCGCCGCCCTCAAGTTCGCGGCTATCCCATTTGCCCTGTTTCACGCGCTTGCCGTCGACCTTCACCGACAGCTTTTCGCCCCCATGGCGCTTGAGCACGCTGTCATCGACGGCCAGCAGGTCGCCTGCGTCGTAGGTGTCAGTCAACTCCTGGTCGTCGATGAGATTCTGCAGCGTAGAGCCCACACGCACCGCGGTCTTCTGGCCGTTGAGCTCCACGTCCACACTGCGGTTGACGTAGCCCACGACGGCAGCGATAAACAGCACGAGTGCGCAACCCACGGCAATGAGCGCATAGGGCAGGCGAGACGAACGACGGGGCGTACGGCTGTTGCCGATGCGAGCGCTGCGGTCGCTAAAGCCGCGGCTATGGTTGAGATACATCGCGCCGGGCTTACGGTGACGCTTGCGCTGACCGCTGGGCAGCTGCCCCAGGTCGCGGCGCGCCGTCGGACGCGCACCCGAACGCCCGTTTAAGTTGGATCCGTTTTGGCGCATGTGCCCTCCCCCATAAACACAGCAAGCCGGAGCAACAGGTCTCCGGCTTGCCTCCCATCATTTGGTACGTCGCTATTTTGTAGCTTTTGACGAGCCTCCGCTCGCCTTTTGGTATTCGTCCTTAAAGGCCTTGAACATGCCGCGCGTCTTGCCGAGCTGCTTGCCCAGTGCGCGACTGCCCTTGTCCACGGCAACCGATCCCTTGTCGTCGAGCACCTTGGCGCCCTTCTTGACCTTATCGCCCACCACGACGCTTGCCTCGGCAGCCTTTGCGGCGGCGCCGCCCGAATACCCGAGCGACTTGACCTCGTCCGAAACGATCATCGCGCCGTCCGCATAGCCGCGCAGCATCGTCGGCGGCATCTGCGTGTCGCCCACCAGCACACTCGAGGCAGCGCCGGCGGTCACGTAGAACGTCTGCACGACGCCCGAACGCGGCTTGAACTCCACATCCGAGCAATAGCCGACGACATCGCCCGACTCCGTGCGCACGTCCATGCCAACCCAGATAATGCAATCGTCCAGGTTGATGTCGAGGCGCTTGGCCGCAGCGGTATCGTAGGTGCCCTTGACGTCATCAACCGCGATGGCGCCCTCGTAGACGCCAATGGCATCGAGCGCCACAAATCGGTCGGGGCGCTCGATCATACCCGCGATATCGGACTGGCGAACCATAAAGCCCACCACGCGCGTACCGCCCGGGGTAAAGACCGGAAAGTGAATCTTGCCGAGCTTTTTAGGGCTGCGCGGCGTGCCGTCTTTTTTGCTGCGCTTGTCCTCGGTAGGTTTGCGATAGATCTTGGCGCCGACAAAATCCCCGGCGCGCATTATGCCTCGGTCGAAGGCTCCGCGGCCTCGGTGTCGGCCTCGACGGCGTTTTCGACCACGACATCGGCGGCGGGCGTCACGTTGCCGCCCGAGATGGCGTCGTTGAGCTGCTCGCGCAGCTGGTCCATGCGCTCGCGGGCAAGGTCAACCTTGGCACGCAGGTCATCGGTCTTGGCGTCGACCATCGGGCCAAAATCGTTGACCGCGGCGCGGGCCTCCTCGGCACCGTGCTCGTAGGTGTCGCGCATGTTATCCCAGGCGTCGTTGGCGATATCGGCAGCCATGGCGCGGGTCTCGGCGCCCGAGCGCGGAGCCAGGGCGACGCCGATGATGGCGCCGGCGGCAGCACCGAAGAGCGCACCCGAGATAAAGTTGAAAGTCTTACCCATGTTCATTCCTCTCCTGCGGGCACCTCGGCGCCCACCGTTTGAATGCTGTCCATTATACCCGCAGCACAGCGCTTGCCGTCTTGCTCATCTGCGTACGGTAAAGGCGCAGGTACATGATGGTGATAAGCGAGTGAGCCTACTCCTGCGGCACGGCCGGCATGGCCACCGTGGCGGCCGGG
>URTD01000049.1 GCA_900550735.1 uncultured Collinsella sp. | reverse complement strand
AACACATGGCCCGCAGCCTCGCGTCCGATAACGTCGAGCGTCACCGGCGCCTCACCAGACGCCTGCGCCAAGTCCGCCGAGCGCACGGCATATCCGTCCATAGCGCTGTTGGCAAACGGCGAAATGTCGATATCGGCCACAGCATCCTCGGCCAAGGGAAAACCAGCCGCCTGCCACACGGGAATCTCGACAAGATCGGTCGGAGCAACGTGCGACAGAACAATCGACTGCGCGTCCTCCAGCGGAATGAGTTTCTCTGCCATATGCACCTCTTAATGCCACGGCGCACAACACGGGCGCCGATTCTTTATGTTTGCCTCAGTATAATCCCCCGACGCACGACCGCGACTCGACCTATATCCGCAAATACACCTGTCGGTTGCAGGCCGCAAAACAGAATGGAAACCAACCCACCGGCTCGTCACGTTTACCGCGTTTTATAATGCTTGCGTTGCAACCTAAAAGAGGAACGTATGGCTCATAACAACAAACCCGAAAGCGCAAACGAAACACAGGATCATTCCCAGCCGCTCGACGACGGCGGCTTTTTCTCCCTGAACGACGTCATCACGGCAGGCAGGCATCAGCTTACCCGCTCCGAGCATCTCTTGGCTGCCGACACGCGCCGCAACGCCCGCAACCTACTCGCGAGCGCCAAGTTGCTCATACTCGTCGTCATCGTCTCGCTTGCCATGGGCGTTGCCGCTTGGGCGTTTTTGGCCTCGTTGAATATCGCGACCGACTATCGCGAGCACCATGCGTGGATTTACGCGCTGCTTCCCGTTGTGGGCATGGCCACCGCATGGGTGTACAAAAACCACGGTCTCGCCGCCAAGCGTGGTAACAACCTGGTCATCGATTCCGCCCTGGGCACACGCCTCATCCATATGCGCATGGCCGTCCTCACCTTCGTCTGCTCCACGCTCACGCACCTAACGGGCGGATCGGCCGGTCGCGAGGGAGCCGCGGTGCAGATTGGCGGCACCATCGCCAGCAACATCTCGAGCCTCGCCCACCTCAAAAAGCATGACCACCACGACCTCATGCTCGCCGGAATCTCGTCGGCCTTTGGCGCCGTATTCGGCTCGCCCCTTGCCGGAGCTTTCTTTGGCATGGAGATGTGCTTTATCGGCAAGATCGACTACACCGCGGGCATCTATTGCCTGGTCGCGTCGTTTACCGGCTACTTTACATCACTCGCCCTGGGTACCGAGTACGAAGTGAATGTCATTGCCAGCGTTCCCGCTATGACGCCCACAACGGTCGTCATCGTTGTTATCAGCGCCATTATCTTCGGTCTGACGGCACGCCTCTTTGCCTGGTCGGTTCGAACCGTCAAGAGCCTGTACGGTCGCTTTATCACCAATTACCTTATTCGCGCACTCATATGCGCACTCGTGGTTTTGGCCGCCTATGCCCTCCTCGACGCCTGGGACTACGCCGGCCTTTCCACGTGGCTTTCCGGCGCCGGATTTGCCGGCAACACCACCCTGGCAGACGCAGCCATCAAGCTGGTCGTCACGGCGCTCACCCTGGGCGCCGGCTTCCAAGGCGGCGAGGTCACGCCCCTGTTTGGCATCGGTGCGGCACTCGGTGGCTGGATCGGTTGCCTTACCGGACTTGACCCCAGTTTTCTGGCGGCTCTCGGCATGCTCGGCGTGTTCTGCGCCGGCCTCAACGTGCCCATCACCACCTGCATGATGGCCATCGACCTGTTCCACGGCACGGCCGCTGGGTTCTTTGTCATCGTGGCCTTTATCAGCTACCTGACCGGCGGACACCGCGGCGTGTACCCCGCCCAGCGCATCATCTCACCCAAGCGCCGTTCGCTTATTGTGGATGAGGGCGGTACGGTAGCGGATGCTATCGAGCGCCACAACGACCTGATAGAGTAGATGCAATAATCGCCGTGCAGCCACAATCAGGGGCAATTCGACCTGAGTGCGACCGCACTGTCATGTCACACGCCGGGAGTCGCCCCATGCACGCAACTGATTTTGGTCGCACGCTCATCATCGCCAATCCTGCCGCCCAGTCGGGCGCCGCGCATGAGGTTGCCGAGCGCCTGCAGCGCTTTTTAGACATGACTGCACGCGCATCCCAGTTTGACCTGGTGCTGACCGAGCGCATGGGACACGCCAAGGAGCTGGCCGCACAGGCTCAGGGCTATCGCACCGTTATCGCCCTTGGCGGCGACGGCGTGATTCACGAGGTCGTCAACGGGCTTATGACGCAAGAGGAGGGCACCCGCCCCGCCCTTGCCGTCCTGCCCGTGGGCTCCGGCAACGATTTTGCCCAAACGCTCGGCATCGACGATTTCTCCGGCAAGGATTTTGGCGCACTGCTCACCTGTGAGCTGCAGCGTCAGGACATCGGGCGCATTCGCTCATGGAACCCCGCAAGCGGCAGCGGCGAGGCTACCGTTGAGTACTACGACCAGACGCTTTCGGTCGGCATCGATGCCGCCATCGGCCTTGGCACCACCGAGCTACGCAAAAAGACCGGCTTGACGGGCGCTCCGCTCTACACTCTCTCGGGACTTGAGCAGTTTGGCCTTCGCTATCGCAACTACCCCATGACAGTGCCGGGACGCCCGCCGAGCGCGTGAGGGCGATCATCATGGCGATTCAGCTGGGTCCTACCTATGGCTCGGGCTATCGCATCTGTCCCGACGCCGACCCCTGTGACGGCATACTCGACGTCTGCTACGCCTGCGGCCCCGTTCCGCGCGCGGTCGCGCTTCCCATGTTCCTTTCGGCCAAAGATGGCCACCATACCAAGCTGCCACCGGTTCGCATGCGCCGTTGTCGCCATGCCGAGCTTACCTTTGAGGAGCCCGACTACCCCATCCAGGCCGACGGCGAGCCCGTTGTCGCCTCGCGCATCGAGGTCGACATCCTCGCCGGCGCCCTCCACGTCTGGCGCCCCACCCGCTAACCCCACCTAAGTTGCGGTGAAATAGGGACTGTTTATGCAGCTAAAGCCGCAAAACAGTCCCTATTTCACCGCAACTTACAAGGAGGCTATTCGTCGCTGCCCGGTTTGCGTCGGTTGGCCTTTTTAATGGCGTTGAAGCGTTTGTCGTTGAGCCTGCGCTGGCGAGAGCGTTGAGGCACCTTGGTCTTTACGCGTCGACGCGGTGGACGCCCGCGACGCTCAAGCTCTGCCCTCAGCTTACGCAAACAGCTCGCACGATTCTGGAACTGACTGCGGCTCTCACGCGCCGTCACGACAATCCCCGAAGGGATATGTTTCATGCGTACCGCCGAGTCCGTCGTGTTCACGCCCTGTCCGCCCGGACCCGTCGCGCGAAACACCTGCACCTCGCAATCGCGCGCCAACTCCTCGGCCGACATCTCGGCATAGCGCGCATACTCGCGCCATCCCATCTTGTCCCCATCCATATCAACACCTCCCCTCATACAAAAAATGTGACAAAGGGACAGTCCCTTTGTCACATCGCATACCAATCGCTTGTGTTGCGCGCTTAGGCGAAGGTGATCTCGCCGTTCTCGCAGTCCATATCGGCGATACGCGCCAGGCTCTCAACGCGGAAGCCGCGCTTACGGAGCTTATCGCCGCCGCCCTGGAAGCCCTTCTCAACGGCGATGCCAATGCCGGCAACTTCGGCGCCCGCAGCCTCGCAGATCTTAATAAGGCCCTCAAGCGCGCAGCCGTTGGCCAGGAAGTCGTCGATAATCAGGACCTTGTCGCCCTCGGACAGGAAGCGCTTACCCACAATGACCGGGTACTCCTTCTGCTTGGTAAAGGAGTAGATGGTCGTGGCATACTGCTCGCCGTCGAGGTTGATGGACTGCGCCTTCTTGGCAAAGACCACCGGCACGCCGCCAAAATGCTGAGCCGCGATGCAAGCCATGCCAATGCCCGAAGCCTCAATCGTCAGGATCTTGTTGATCTCGACACCCTCGAACAGTCGGGCCCACTCGGCGCCCATGTGGTCGAACAGCTCAACGTCGCATTGGTGGTTGAGGAAGGCATCAACCTTAAGGACGTTACCGGCCTTTACGATGCCGTCATGGCGAATACGATCCTCAAGCTCCTGCATGGCGCAACCCCTTCTCGCGGCAACGATACCGCGCGATTAATAAACGTTGTTCGATAGTCTACCACGGACCGACCCCCGCCCGTCCCACAAGCCGCATCGCACCACAAACCAGTCTTTTTGGGACGGCGCGAATCGTGGCAGACAGCCTCCCAACACGCTAATGGCGGGCGCGCATCTTCACCAAACGCACCATGGCAAGCGCAAAGCCCACAGCGGCCACAGCCATCAACACATAGAACACCGAACGGAAACCAAACAGGAACACATCCGGACGTCCTGCAACAAAACTGGTCACGGCCTCGCCCATCGCCACGCTCATCTGTCCATACAGGATATTCGACGCCACCGTAATGCCGAGTGCCATACCCGCATAACGCGCCAGGCTACCCAGACTACCCGCAAAGCCAAGTGCCTCGCGCGGAGCCGAGCCCATGTACAGCGAGTTGTTGGGGCTCTGGAAAATCGACGTACCGCACGACATAAATGCGACGCAGCACACGATCACAGGGATAGAAGAGTGCTCGTCGAGCGTGCTTACTGCAAAGAGACCGCACACATACACGCCCAGGCCGACCGCCGTGGGACCCTCGCAGCCAACACGGTCCGAAACCGTTCCCGAAAGCGGGCCGATAAAGGCATTCACCATTGGCAGCGCCAAAAAGAGCAATCCGGAAATGTCAGAACCAAAGCCGTGGGCGTCCTGAAAATAGAACGGCAGAATAAACTCGGATGCGCCAATGCCAACGAACACGATGAGCATGCAGGCAAGGTTGATGGTGAAGGCCGAATTTGCAAAGCAGCGACGAGCGGCCTCGGCAAGGGGCATGGGACGTTCGCCGGCCTCTGGCCTAACATGCGGCAGCGTGTAGAGTCCCACGATAAACGAGATCACGCCAATGGGCAGGTTGATGAGGAAGATGCTCTCCCAGGGAAAGCTTGCCACCAGCATGCCGCCGAGCACGGGGCCACACATCATGCCGAGGGCCACAAAGGTCGCGAGAATACCCATGGCACGGCCTCGTTCGCGCGCCGGAAACGACTCGGTGATGATACCCATGTTGTTAGCCATGGCCGCCGCGCAACCGATGCCCTGAACAATGCGTGCCAGGATAAGAACCTCAAGCGAGGCCGAAAGGCCGCACAGCAGCGAACCGACCGAAAAGACGATGACGCCCAACTGGAACACATTCACCTTGCCGCGCACGTCGCCCAGACGGCCAAACGGCAACATAGCCACGCACGTCGCAAGCAGATACACCGAACTTACCAGCTGAATGCGATCGAGGCCCACGCCCAGCTCCTTTTGCATCACGGGCAGCGCCACGGTCACGACGGTCGAATCCAGACACACCATAAACGTCATGATGAGCACGGTGAACAGAATCGCCCACTTGTTCTTGCCATGGGTGTCGCCCTCTAGGACAATGTGCTCGCGGCGCAGCTGCTCTGCAGTTTTCTCCATATCCATCCTTTCGAGTGGCCTAACGCAAAAAACGGGGCCCCGATCGCCTGCAAACAGCCGCGATTGGGGTCCCGCCTACGGAATCGGAACGAAAGGTCACCGAAGCTTTCTGCCAGCATCGGCACCTTGTACGGAGCTAGCCTAGCACTGCTCGAGTGCCTGCTCAAGGTCGGCAATCAGATCGGCCGTGTCCTCGAGGCCGCACGACAGGCGCACCATGTCGGCGGAGATGCCACAGGCGATGAGCTCCTCATCGTTCATCTGGCGGTGCGTAGCGTTAGCGGGATGCAGGCAGCAGGTGCGGGCGTCGGCCACATGCGTGGCGATCTGGGCGAGCTTGAGGCTCTTCATAAAGGTCTCGGCCGCCGCGCGACCACCATTAAAGCCAAAGCTCACAACGCCGCAGGTACCGTTTGGCATGTACTTCTGAGCGAGGTCATAGTACTTGTCGCCCTCCAGGCCCGGATAGCTCACGAAGCGCACCTTGGGATGGCTCTGCAGGAACTTGGCAACGGCCAGGCCGTTCTCGCAATGACGCGGCATGCGCACATGCAGGCTCTCGAGCGAGCTGTTCAAGAAGAACGCCGCCTGCGGGTTCTGCATGGGGCCAAGATCGCGCATGAGCTGCGCGGTGGCCTTGGTAATGAAGGCGCCCTCGCGACCGAACTTCTCGGCATAGGTCACGCCATGGTAGCTCTCGTCAGGCGTGGTGAGACCCGGGAACTTGTCCGCATGGGCCATCCAGTCAAACTGGCCGTGGTCGACGATCACGCCGCCCAGGTAGGCAGCATGTCCATCCATGTACTTGGTGGTGGAGTGCGTAACGATGTCGGCGCCCCACTCAAAGGGACGGCACATCACGGGCGTCGGGAAGGTGTTGTCGACCATCAACGGCACACCGTGGTCATGTGCGGCCTTGGCAAAGCGCTCAATATCGAGCACGGCAAGGGCGGGGTTTGCGATCGTCTCGCCAAAGACGAGCTTTGTGTTGGGCTGGAAGGCTGCCTCGAGCTCCTCATCGGTGCAGTCGGGGGCAACGAACGTGCAGGTCAAGCCCATGCGACCCATGGTGTGGGCGAGCAGGTTATACGTACCGCCGTAAATGGCAGAGCTTGCGACCACGTGATCGCCGGCACCGGCAACGTTAAAGATCGCGAGGAAGTTCGCAGCCATGCCCGAACTCGTGAGCATCGCTGCGGTGCCGCCCTCCATCTCGCAGATCTTGGCGGCAACCAAATCGCACGTGGGGTTCTGCAGACGGCTGTAGAAGTAGCCAGACTCCTCCAGGTCAAACAGCTTGCCCATGTGCTCCGACGTGTCGTACTTCCACGTGGTGGACTGGTAGATGGGCACCTGGCGCGGCTCCGCATCTCCCGGGTGATAGCCGCCCTGAACACATGTAGTACCGATAGTCTGCTCGCTCATATCTAGCTCCCTTACCTGGGTTACGTTTTATTCGGTTCACGATACCGCTACCCTGCACCCCTCTCAACCCATCCCCAAGGTAGGTTATGGGACAAATTGATTAGGGGTATTTATCTCAAGCCTTGGGCATTTGCTCGATAGATAAAAATGAGGCATACATGAAGCTCTCGATGATTACATGCCCCGTCACGGGTACCATAGGCGGGTACACCGTGACCAAGGAGACAACGATGAAGCAGATCGATACCACCCAGCTCGACACCGCCGCCTGCCAGGCTCAGGCTGCCGAATACCACGCCCGCGGCTTTAACTGCGCACAGGCCGTTGCCTGCACGCTCGCACCTGCCGTCGGGCTCGACCCCCAGACCGCCTTTACCCTCACCGAGGGCTTTGGCGCCGGCATGGGTGGCATGACCGAGACCTGCGGCGCCATCTCGGGCGCCGTGGCCATCATGGGCTTTGTAATGAGCGACGGCATGGAAAACCCCAAGACCAAAGGCCAGACCTACAAGCTGTCGCGCGAGATTGCCAAGCGATTTGGCGAGAAGAACACGACGACCGTCTGCGGCACGCTCAAGGGCATCGGATCGGATAAAGGTCCGCTCCGCAGCTGCCCCGGCTGCATCGACGATGCCGTCGAGATCGCCTGCGATGTGCTAAAGCAGCTCGCCGAGTAAACGGCAGCAACATAAAACGACGGCCGGCGCGTTTGGGATCCATCCAAAAGAACGCCGGCCGTCGTCGTTAGAACTCGGCAAACTCGGGAGCGCCGACCTCGATCTCCTCGCGCCCCGCCATAAGCTCGCGCATCTTAACGCAAAACGACTCCTGCTCCCCTGCCTTAAACACAAAATGAAGTGTCACGGCATCCGCGAAATCGGTATCCGAAACCTTGGCACCCGAATCCTGCGCCAAACGAAGCACCTGCTCATACTGCGGATAGGCCACATGCACGTCAACCGGCACGACGCTTGTCATCTCAACGATCTGCCCTGCCTCCTGAGCCGCGGCCACCGCCGCCTGCGTCGCCGCGGTATAGGCGCGTACCAAGCCACCAGGCCCCAACAGCGTGCCACCAAAATAGCGCGTCACCACGCAGCAAACATTTTTGAGCCCCGCACCGCGCAGCACCTCGAGCGTCGGCATGCCGCTCGTGCGGCTCGGCTCACCATCATCGCTCTGGCGCTCGCGCCCATCGACCAAAATCCACGCGGGAACATTGTGTCGAGCGTCGTAATGACGCTTGCGAACCATCTCGATAAAGGCATTCGCCTCATCCTCGGACTCAATATGGACCAGCTGGGCAATAAACCGGCTCTTGCGGTCCACAAACTCGCCCGAAGCCTCAATATTCGATTGCAGAGTAAAATAGCTGTCCAACAAAGTCCCTCAACAGAATAAAGCGCAGCAACAAACAGCCTCAATAATACGGCAAAGACAGTACCGGTAACCCCGGTAAATAGAACGGCAAAGTCAATGACCAGGCAAAAACAGCGAGACGGCGTCAGCTGAGTCGATTTGGCCCGAAAGAGGAGGGAGCACGCCTTATGGCGGCGACCGACGAATGAGCGCCAAATCGGCCAGCTGACGCCGTCGAAGGCGAGAACCCGTCAGCGCGAGCAAGGTGCCTTGAAAGACGAGGGCATTGACCTTATGGTCATGCCCGAAGGCTTGAAAGGCAGATTGCCGCGCTGACGGGTTCGCAGCGTCAACATAGTTGCCAAGTGGGCCTATAAGCCGGGTTCTGTCGTGAACGGTCATTTATCTTGTCTGCACGTTACCATGCAGCTCCACGCACGCTACCCGAACGCGGACCGGGCCGGCCCATAGCGTTCCTACTCGCGCTTGCTCCGGATGGGGCTTGCCAAGCCGCCGTGTTGCCACGACGCTGGTGGTCTCTTACACCACCGTTTCAGCTTTTCCCTTTACGCCTTGCGGCGCAGGTGGGAGTCTTCTTTTCTGCGGCGCTTTCCGTCGGATCACTCCGCCCGGCCGTTAGCCGGCATCCCGCCCTCTGGAGCCCGGACTTTCCTCACGCGTACTGCAAGCAGCACATCGCGCGACCGTCTGGCCCACTCAGCAGTGCAAGAGTGTAGCACACCGTCACCACAGGCAATGGCACAACACAAGCGTTCGACACGATAAACCAAGAACCACGCCATGCAGTACAATAGGGTTGTCGATGGGCAACGTCGTCAGTCGAGACGCGACCGCGCTCCGCACCCCTCCGTCTACTCGGTGCGTTCCCGCCTCCTCCCCGAGGCGGGATGTCGGCATTTTTTCATGCACGACAACCAAATAGCCTGCAGACAGCATGGGCAGCATCATGCATCTCGGCACCAATTGCAAAAAGGGACCCGTCCATTACGGACGGATCCCTTAAAACAAGTGATCGTCAAACCGATTTACTCGGCGTCGGTCTCCTCGTCCTTCTTCTCGGAAGGAAGCGGGGTAACCTCGATCTCGACGCCCAGAGTCTCAGCAGCGGACTTCATGGACAGGGAGATACGACGACGGTCGAGGTCGATCTCCATGACCTTGACCTGAACCTTGTCGCCCACATGGGTGACCTGAGAAGGCTGATCGACGTGCTTGTTGGCCATCTCGGAGATGTGCACCAGGCCCTCGATGCCCTCGCCCAGGTCGACGAAAGCGCCGAACGGGACAAGCTTGGTCACAGTGCCCTCGACGATAGCGCCGACGGGGTACTTCTTGACCAGTGCACGCCACGGATCCTCGGTGGTCTGCTTGAGACCCAGGGAGATGCGCTCGCGGTTGAGATCGACGTCGAGAACCTCGACCTCGACCTCCTGGCCGACCTTGACAACCTCAGAAGGATGGTTGACGTGGTTCCAGGAGAGCTCGGAGATGTGGATGAGGCCGTCGATACCGCCGAGGTCGACGAAGGCGCCGAAGTCGACGATGGAGGAAACGGTGCCCTGGAGACGCATGCCAGACTTGAGCTTGGACAGAATCTCGGAGCGCTCGGCCTTACGGGACTCCTCGAGCACGACGCGACGGGAGAGGACGACGTTGTTGCGGTTGCGGTCCATCTCGATGACGCGAGCCTCGATGCGGGTGCCCATGTAGGAGGTGAGGTCCTTGACACGACGGAGGTCGACGAGGGAAGCGGGCAGGAAGCCACGCAGGCCGATGTCGAGGATCAGGCCGCCCTTGACAACCTCGATAACCTCGCCCTCGACGTTCTCGCCGGAGTTGAACTTCTCCTCGATGCGGTTCCAAGCACGCTCGTACTCGGCACGCTTCTTGGACAGGACCAGACGACCGTCCTTGTCCTCCTTCTGGAGAACCAGAGCCTCGATGGGATCACCGAGTGCAACGATGTCTGCAGGGTTAGCGTCCTTGCGGATGGACAGCTCGCGGACCGGGATAACGCCCTCGGACTTGAATCCGATGTCAACGAGCACCTCGTCATGCTCGATCTTAACGACAGTGCCGTTAACGAGATCGCCCTCATCAAAGTCGGTAATCGTACCGTCGATGAGGTTGTTCATCTCCTCCTCATTGACATCGTCAAGAGAGAAAATGGACGAGTTCTGAATCTCACTCAAAGGTGGACCCCTTTCGAACTACGGGGCCCCGATTGCTAGGACCTACAGAAGGGTGCGACAAGCACACAACGTTTAGGAACACTCGGGAGCCGACAGATACTAATGTGACGCTTATGCAATCACGTTCGTATAGGTTACGGGGAAATGAGTTCGATTTCAAGCGTGAACTGCGATTTTTTACTCGTGTGGAGACTTTTTCGTAATCTTATGAACACACGTCTCCACAACTTGACGATAACCAGCCAGGCATTTGGCTTTGGGGTAAAGTATCCGGAGCCAACGATTCTGGAACGATTTATCGAGAAAGGTGCCCGCGTGCTCAAAGCAGTCGTTTTCGATATGGACGAAACGCTTCTCAGCATCAACCTCAACGCGTTCATCCTTCGCTATTTTAAGGATGTCTCGTCGATGCTCGCGGATATCGGTCGCCGCAGCCACGGTGGCACGATGGCACGCCTCGGCACTATCTTGGTCGACCTCAACGCCAATCGCCGAAGCGGCACGGATAATCGCACCAATCTTGAGTTTTACCGCACCGAGGTCGAGCGCCGATGCGGCATCTGCCTTTCCGATCCCCTCATCTACGAGGCGTTTACCTACTACGACCGCGAAGTGCTTCCGTACAAGAACGACGATGTCATCAACGCCCACGCCATGCCGGGCGCACACGCCGCTCTCCAGGCCGTACAGGACGCAGGACTGCGCTGCGCGCTCTTTACCAACCCCAGCTTTCCCCAGGGGGCAATCGAGTGCCGCATGGGTTGGGGCGACCTGGCCGACGCCCCCTTTGAGCTCGTCACGCACATGGGAAACACCACCCGCTGCAAGCCCGATGCCACCTACTATCTCGAGCAGCTTCAGGTGATGGGGCTCGAGCCACAC
>URTD01000048.1 GCA_900550735.1 uncultured Collinsella sp. | reverse complement strand
ACCGAGCCGTACGCTTGAACTGAGAAGGGGGAGGCCTCGCGGCCTCCCCCTTTTTGCGTTGTATACACGTTGTACTTTGGGACCTAGCTCCCCCGTATGTGCTCTTACTGTTTGGCTGTATTTTGAGTCCATCTAGTGTATTTGAGCGATAATTACTCGCATTGGCGTTAGGGAGGGCTTGATGTTTACCGTATTTGTCTTGGGCAATATTGCTTCGGGTAAGTCGACTGCCTGCCGCTATTTCGAATCTCGTGGCGCTATGCTTATCGATCTGGATGAGCTTGCAAAATCGCTGTATGTGCCGGGCTCTGATATCGTCAATACACTCGCGGATGAATTCGGTTGGGACATTTTGGATGAGGAAGGCGGCATTCGCCGCGGCATCCTCGCTTCTCGAGCTTTCGCTTCTCCTGATTCGGTCGCACGGCTCAATGACATCGTGCATCCCATTCTGATTGAACAGCTTTCGCTTAGGATTCTCGATCCGGTTTGTTGTACTGTTTCATCTCCCCGTTATCCTTTTGCGGTGGTCGAGGTTTCTGCTCCGACTGGTTTTGAGGATGCATTTGGCTTGGCTGATGAAATTTTGGTCATCAGCGCCCCTTTGTCAGTTCGTCGCGAGCGCGCTATTCAACGTGGCATGGAGCCATCTGATTTCGATGCCCGTTCTGCTTGCCAGCCCGAAGAGTCTGTGCTGTGCAATCTCGCTACAACTGTGATTGACAATGCGGCAGACGATAACTCGCTCTTTGAACAACTGGACGCATGGCTTTCGCGCCATGGGTTCGGGGATGTAGTGGATAAGGAGGAGGCCGATGCCTAAGACACGTTTCCTTACGTGGTATCGCCTTATACCGCTGGCTGCCGTTTTTGCCTTCGGCCTTATCTCATTCGTTTACTCGTATGCTCCTGCCGCTTTCTTTAAGCCGCTGTATCCGATTGACTACGAGGCGTATGTAAAGCAATCCAGTATTTCGCATAATCTGGATCCGTATCTGGTGTGCGCTGTCATTAAGTCTGAATCGAATTGGGATCCCGAGGCCGAGTCGAATCAGGGTGCTCAGGGATTGATGCAGCTGATGCCCGAGACTGCCCAGGATATGATCGCCAAGGGCCTTGTCGACGGTGGCGAGTATTCGGCCGACAACCTTAACGATCCGGCTACGAATATCGAGTTTGGCTGTGCGTATCTTTCGTATCTTCTAGCGTATTTTAACGGGTCGACTGACAGTGCCATTGCCGCCTATAACGCCGGCATGGGCAATGTCGACGGATGGGCGCAGCAGAGTACGTCGCTTCATAATGCAATCACCTTTCCCGAGACGCAGGCGTATCTGATTCGTGTCAATAATGCCTGGGTTCGCTACAAGACTCTCTATCCCGATCGGTTCGTATAGGACTATGCCTGCCGCCTGCGTATACTGCAGATATATGAGTTAGGAGTATCCATGGCGGAATTTGAAGTAGAACGCGTTGGTGGTGAACTTAAGCGCTTTGGCGTTGAAGGCTCTGACGTGCCGTTTAAGGTCGTGTCTCCCTATGAGCCTGCCGGTTCCCAGCCTAAGGCCATTGAGTCGCTTGTGCAGGGCGTGAGGGACGGAGACCGCTATCAGGTTTTGCTGGGCGTGACTGGTTCGGGCAAGACCTTCACGATGGCAAAGACTATTGAGGCCCTGGGAAAGCCGACGCTGGTCATGGCTCCGAATAAAACGCTCGCCGCTCAGCTTGCGAGCGAGCTCAAAGAGTTCTTTCCCAACAACGCTGTGGTCTACTTCGTCTCGTACTACGACTACTATCAGCCCGAGGCGTATGTGCCGCAAAGCGATACATATATCGAGAAAGACTCCTCGATTAACGAAGAGGTCGAGATGCTGCGCCATCAGGCGACCGCGTCACTGCTCTCTCGACGCGATGTGATCGTTGTCGCATCGGTCTCGTGTATCTATGGCATTGGCTCTCCTGAGGACTATGCGGGTCTGGCTCCAAACGTCGACAAGAAGGTGCCGCTCGAGCGCGATGACTTTATCCATGCACTTATCGACATTCAATATGATCGCAATGACTATGACCTGGCACGTGGCACGTTCCGCGTGCGCGGCGATGTTGTCGACGTGTATCCGCCTTATGCCGAGCATCCGTTGCGGTTTGAGTTCTTTGGCGACGAGGTCGAGCTGATTGCCGAGATCGATGAGGTCACCGGTGAGATGCTTCGTGAGTACGAGGCCATCCCCGTATGGCCGGCATCGCACTACGTGACCGAGAAGCCGAAGGTCAAGGCGGCTCTGAAATCGATCAGCGAAGAGTGCGAGAAGCGCGTTGCGGAGCTCAAGGCGACCGACAAGTTGCTCGAGGCGCAACGTCTGCAGCAGCGCACCGATTATGATCTTGAGATGCTCGAGACGATGGGCTTTTGCAACGGCATCGAGAACTACTCGCGTCATCTGGACGGTCGCAAGCCGGGTGAGCCGCCGTTTACCCTAATCGATTACTTTCCTAAGGATATGCTCTGCATCATCGATGAGAGCCATGTGACGGTGCCGCAGATTCGCGGTATGCACGAAGGTGACCGCTCGCGTAAGGTGACGCTGGTGGAACACGGTTTTCGCCTGCCCTCGGCGCTCGATAACCGCCCGCTTCGTTTCGATGAGTTTGAGGCGAGGATTCCCCAGTTCATCTACGTTTCGGCAACACCGGGTGACTATGAGCTGCGGGTTAGCCAGAACGACGTTGAGCAGATTATTCGTCCGACCGGTCTGCTCGATCCCAAGATCGATGTGCGTCCGGTTCGTGGGCAGATTGACGATCTTGAGGACGAGATTCGCGAGCGCGTTGCCCGCAAGGAGCGCGTGCTGGTGACCACGTTGACCAAGCGCATGGCCGAGGACCTGACCGACCATCTGCTTGATGCGGGCATTAAGGTCAATTACATGCACTCTGATACGGCGACAATGGACCGTGTCGAGATCTTGCGAACGCTGCGCGAGGGCAAGATCGATGTTCTCGTTGGCATCAACCTGCTTCGCGAGGGCTTGGATCTTCCCGAGGTCTCACTGGTGGCAATTCTCGATGCCGATAAGGAAGGCTTCTTGCGCAACCGCCGTTCGCTGATTCAGACGATTGGCCGTGCGGCCCGTAACGCCGATGGCGAAGTCATCATGTATGCGGACGTTGTGACCGATTCGATGAAAGAGGCCATCGAGGAGACGCAGCGCCGTCGCGAGATTCAGATGGCATATAACGAAGAGCATGGCATTGTGCCCAAGACAGTGCGCAAGGCCATCAACGACATCTCAAGTTTTATTGCCGAGGCCGAAAAAACCGTGGGTTCCAAGGGGCGCTCGAAGGGCGACTCTCTTGGCCATGGCGCATTCTATACGCCCGATGAGTCGGGCGAGGGCGGGGTGCCGGAAACGGTGGCGCCCGAGCAGACACTTGCGGAGCAGTTGGAAGAACTGCCGCATGACGAGCTTGTGCGGATCGTCGAAACCATGGAAGAGGATATGCGTAACGCTTCTGCCGCTATGGACTTTGAGGAGGCGGCGCGCCTGCGCGATGCCGTCGTTCAGATTCGGGCGATGCTCGAGGGTGCGTCTGAGGACGAGACGATCGAGCGCTTACGTTCGCAGGCCCGCAAGGGTTCCACGTTCGCATCGGGCAGAAAACGCCAGGGTGCACGGTTTAAGAAATAGCGAACAGGCCCCGAGTTCCCTGTGGAGCTCGGGGCCTGTGTCTTTTGCGTGCTGGAATTCGTGTGCTAGAGGTCTGCGATCAGGGCTTCGGCACAACGAATGCCGTCGGTGGCCGCGCTCATGATGCCGCCGGCATATCCAGCTCCCTCACCGCAAGGGTAGAGTCCCGGGGTCGACACGGCATGGCACGTTCGGTCTCGGGTGACAGTAACCGGTGAGCTCGAACGAGTCTCCACGCCGGTAAGAACGGCATCGGGGCGGTCATAGCCTCGTAGCTTTCTTCCGAGTAGGGGAAGTCCCAGGCGGAGCGACTCGATGATATGCTGCGGCAGGGCTTCGTCAATTGCCGTCCAGGTCACACCGAGCGGATAGGTGGGCTTTACCTTTCCGGGCGCCTTGCTGGCGCGTCCTGCGAGGAAATCTCCGACGAGTTGTGCCGGTGCGTTCCAGTTGGAACCACCCAGGCGATAGGCGGCCGCCTCGCAGGCACGCTGGAGCTCGATGCCGGCGAGCGGGTCATCGTTGGGAAGGTCCTCAGGCGTGACGTTAACGAGCAGGGCGGCGTTTGCGTTGTGTCCGTCGCGGGCATTGAGGCTGGCGCCGTTGACGCACAGGTGGCCCTGCTCGGAAGAGGCGGCGACAACCTGCCCGCCGGGGCACATGCAAAACGAGAACACGCTGCGGCCGTTGGGAAGATGGGCGACGAGCTTGTAGGGGGCTGCTCCGAGGGCAGGATGTCCCGCCGAGGCTCCATATTGGGCTCGGTCGATGTCGCGCTGCGGATGCTCGATGCGAACGCCCATGGCAAAGGTCTTTTGTGCGAGGGCCACGTTGTGGTCCTTAAGGAGCTCAAAAATATCGCGAGCAGAATGCCCGCAGGCGAGGATGAGGTGCTTTGTCTCAATTGGCTCGTAAGCGGCGTCTTGGGACGATTGGACATCGATACCGGTGATGGCGCCAGACGCGTCGATGCGAATGTCGACGAGCTTTGTTCGATAACGGACGACACCTCCGAGCTGCTCGATGCGCTGGGATATAGCGGTGACAACCGTGGGAAGGATGTCGGAGCCAATGTGCGGCTTGGCATCCCACAGAATATCGCGGGGCGCGCCCGCCTCGACGAAGGTTTCGAGGATAAGGCGATGGGCGGGATTTTTGGTTCCCGTATTGAGCTTGCCGTCCGAGAAGGTCCCCGCGCCGCCCAGGCCAAACTGGATATTGCTCTCGGGGTCGAGGATGCGCTCCTTTAGAAAGAGATCGATCGCATGCGAGCGGCGAAATGCTGGGTCGCCGCGCTCGATGAGCAAGGGCTTAAGACCCGCTTCGGCAAGGGTGAGCGCAGCGAAAAGGCCAGCGCATCCGGCGCCGACAACGACGGGGCGCTCTTTGGATGCGTCGGAGACGGGGGAGGGGAATGAAGACCCATCGTCTTCTATCGCGCGTACGCGCGAGCGGTCACGCTCGGCAATGCTGTCGATCGCTTCTCGCTCGAGGTGGGGACTAGTCAGCTCAACACGAAAGCTCAGGATAAAATGGACGTCTCGTTTTTTGCGGGCGTCGATTGACTTGCGGTGGAGCTCGATGGACTTGATCTCGGAGTCCTTGCAACGTAGGACGCGCTTGGCGACTCGCTTGCCAACAATGAGGCAGGCATTTTCATCGCCGGCTTCATCGAGCGACGCGTTGACTTGGGTGATTTCGATCATCGAGGTCTCCTTAGAGGCAAGAAAGAGGCCGTCCGGTATCCCAGACGGCCCGAATGCATTTTTGATTATAGACTGCGCGGCTACAGGCTGCTTGCAGCGCGAATGCCCGAGAGCCAGGCCCACGCAAGGTTAAAGCCTCCGCAATCGGCGTCGATGTCGAGCGCTTCGCCGCAGACGTAAAGCGGGGCGTCGACAGCGCTGCTCGCGCGTAGACTGGGTGTTGAGATGCTCTCGACAGATACGCCACCACGCGTGACCTGCGCCGAGCGCTCCTCGGCTGTTCCCTCGACGAGCAACTTAAAGTGCTTGAGGATCGAGACCAGGTGGATGACATCGTTGGAGCCTGGATGGCACTGCTCGAACGCTGTGCAGACGACGCGGGAGAGTTGCGGGGCGAGCATGCCGTCGAGCCAACGGGGATCGCGGGGCGAAAAGCCGCCGAGCAGCTCAACGCGCCGGTTGAGCATATCGAGCAGCTCGTCTTTGGAGAGGTCGGGGAAAACGTCGAGCAGGATCGTATCGCCGCGCTGGATACGACGGGAGAGGTTGAAGACAGCGACGCCCGAGATACCGAAGGTTCGAAACAGGACTTCACCGTCTTCGTGCCAGAGCTCATTATGATTGCGGGCGAGCGTCAAGCGGGCGCGGACGCGCAGGCCATCCAACGTCTTGAGTGCCGCCCGATCGCCGACGACCGTTGCCGATACGGGGCAGAGGATGGGGCGCAGCGAAGTGAGGGGGAGGCGAAACGTATCGGCGATACCGGTGGGGTTGCCGCCCGTGGCGATAATTACGGCATGTGCCTGCAGGGCCTCGTTCTTGCGAGGGACATCGGCGAGCGCTTTCCGAAGCGAGCGGAGCTCCGATTTTCGGTCGTCGTGCTTTTTTGCCTTGAGCGCCCGCGCTGGACGGTCTATTTGGAGTGCCCAACCTTCGGAAGCTTTGTGCGCCGAGGTAACGTTGGCTCCGCAGATTAAGGTGATACCTAGGCGGTCGCAAACGTTGAGAAGCGCGTCGCGCACCGAGTCTGCGCGAAGGGAGCGCGGGTACAGCCGGCCTTCCTCGGAGGTTGTCATGATGCCCAGCGAGGAGAAGAAACCCATAAGCTCTTGTTCGGGTTGGGGGCCCATGACAGATTCGACGAATGCGGGGTGGTTATACCGCTGTGGATCAATCAATTCGTTGGAGAGGTTGCAGCGGCCGTTGCCGGTCGCAAGGAGCTTAAGGCCGCAGGCGACATCGCGCTCAACGATGCAGACGTTTTTGCCAGCGCGTGCGGCCGTAATGGCGGCGGCGAGGCCTGAAGCCCCGCCGCCGATTACCAGGACGTCATAGAAGGCGCTCGTGTTCACTTAGGCCTCGTCGGTCTCGTGCGGGGTAATGGCCTCGACGGCAGAGATTGCCTTGGGCAACATGCCATCGGGCAGTGCGGTCTCGACCTCGCCCTTATCGCAGGCCTCGGCGAGTGCCGGATTAATGGGAAGCTGGCCCA
Organism: uncultured Collinsella sp.; assembly: GCA_900550735.1. GTDB lineage: Bacteria > Actinomycetota > Coriobacteriia > Coriobacteriales > Coriobacteriaceae > Collinsella. The sequence continues at coordinate 4,785 of URTD01000048.1, read as the reverse complement.
AGATGTCGAGGTTATAGCGCTCTGCGACCTCGGGGAGCTTGCTCTTGCCAAAGACCTCGATCTTCTTGCCGCAGTCGGGACACTCAATATAGCTCATGTTTTCGACGATGCCCAGAATGGGGACGTTCATCTTCTCGGCCATGTTGACCGCCTTGGCGACGATCATCGAGACCAGATCCTGCGGGCTCGTGACGATGACGATGCCGTCGACGGGCAGCGACTGGAAGACGGTGAGCGCGACGTCGCCTGTTCCCGGAGGCATGTCGACCAGCAGGTAGTCGATGGGGCCCCACGAGGTCTCGCTCCAGAACTGCCTAATGGCGCCTGCGATGACCGGACCGCGCCAAAGGACGGGGTCGGTCTCGTTTTGGAGCAGCAGGTTGGAACTCATGACCTTGACGCCATGCTCGGAGATTTCGGGCAGCATAAGGTTGCCAAGGGCATGGACGTGGCGTCCGCTCATACCGAACATCTTGGGGATAGAGGGACCGGTGATGTCGGCATCGAGGACGCCGACCTTGTGGCCGTGACGGGCAAGCTCGGTGGCGATGGCACCGGTGACAAACGACTTGCCGACACCGCCCTTGCCGGAAAGCACGGCGATGACGCGTTTGACCTCGGACAGCGTATTCTCCTCAAATTGCGACGGCGACGTTTGTCCGCCGGCGGCCTGTGCGTGCTCGCAACCCATGTATGACTCCTTTGTATATGTTGGGGCCGGGGCCCCGTGATGTGACACGAGCGTCATTGTACCCTCGTTTGCGAGCGGGAGTCATTTACGATGCATTTGGGCCGAGCGTGCTTGCAATACGATGGGTCCAAGCGAATGGGCGGGCTTACTGAACTTTGCTGGCGAACTCGAGGTATTGCATGCGCTGCAGCTTGTCGATCGTCGAGGCGTATGGGCTGTCTTCAGATTCCAAGTCGTAGCGCAGCCCGTCGGCACCAAGGTAGCCGGCGACATTGATGGTGGGCACATCTGACCTTGTTGCAAGCAGAGCCTTTTGATAGTCGGTGAGCGGGGCGCCGATCTTATTAAGGGTAATGGCTGCAACCTCGTTTGCCCCGACGGTGTCGTAGACGTTGAGCTCGGTATTGCCGGCGATTTCATAGTTAGCCCAGACAAAATATGTCGACTGATAGATACGGAAAGCGTGGCTTGCCGTATCTTCCTGAGGGTACAGCTCGTCGTTGAGAGTCGTTGCGGCGCTCGGTTGATGGTCGCCAAAAAAGACAAGAACAACCGGTCTGCCGATATTGCGGAGCTCGTTGATAAAGTACTCGAGGTCCCGGTCGGATGCGTTGATGCAGGTGAGATAGGTGTTGAGCGCGCTATTGGCGCCCTCGCTGGCTCCCTCGACCCAATAGTTTGTCAGCTCCTCGGCGGGAACGGTGCCATAGTCGTAGCCGCCGTGATTTTGCATCGTGACGTCAAAGATGAACTGCGGGGCTTCGTCGGTTCTAAGCAGGTCGAGTATCTTGTCGTAGGTGGCGTAGTCGCATACGCCGGCATGGTAACAGGGCGCACCTTCGAAATCGCCGATTGAAAGAAAGTCTCCAAAGCCCAGCTGCTGATAGATTTTATCTCGATGGTAGTTGACGGGGTTTTGCGGGTGCATAGCGGTAGCGGTATACCCAAGCTCCTTAAGGTCCTTTGCCAGGCTGTTGACGCCATTCATCTGATATAGCTGATAGGGGATTTTGCCTAATCCGACAAAGGCCGTTGTCGCTCCGGTCAAAAATTCGAATTCGGAGTTCGCCGTTCCGCCACCGGCGACCGAAGCGAGCATGGTGCCGCGAACAAGTGTGTCGGGAAGCGAGTTGTAGAATGCGGGGCCGGTGTACCCGGCCGCCTGGAGCTGCTCAAAGCACGAAAGGTCGCTAAAACTCTCATTCATGACGGCAACAATCGTCGGCTTGATTTCATTGAACTGGGCAACGGCCGCCGCGCGCTGCTCGCTCGAGCCATACGTACTGTCGTAGGTGGCGGCGAGCTCCTGCTCGATGCTCTGCGCCTCATCGGGCGTATAGTCTTCGGGCTTCTCAATGGGCAACTCGTTGACCATTTCGGTGAACGAAGTGATAAAACCCTGAGACGCATACGTGGTGATGGGCTGCCAACGGTCAAATCCAAAATTCAGCGCCTGCTCCAAGTCGATGCTGGAAAAGCCCGAGAGCCCCACAACGGTCACTAGCAGAAAAGCGCAGAGGTTAGCGGCGATTGCGGGGAAGACATGGGTGGGCGTACGGAGCTTTCTCGGTCGGATAAGCGAAAGAAGCCCCAGGGAAATCTCCAGCAGGGCTAGAGAGGTTACGATTCCGGCGGTAAAGGTAAACTCGTATCCCTCGCTCACTTCCATTGCGGTGCCAAGGGCCAAGATATCGCTTGGCAGGATGGCCTCGCCTTTAAACGTTATGACGAAGTGCTCGGCAATGCCAAGGATGCAACAGGCGACGGGCACGAGGGCCATGACGCCTCCATGACGCTGTCCCAGCAAATAAAGGGAGAGCAGAACCGTCGCGAGCAGCCCGACGGAAAACCCGAATGAGTTGGCGGGAATGCGATAGAACGTTTCGTTACAGGCAATTTCGAGTGAAACGAACGAGAGCGCTGAAACAGCGGCGATGACAAGGATGTCACGGCAAATACAGGCAACCGTTCCCGTCGCAAGATCGGTTTGGTCGATAAGTCCCGAAACCAAGGGCTCGACAAGAAGTGTGACGGCGGTAGCACCGAGCGCCGAATAAGAAAGGACCCATAGGGAATTGTCCTCATTTACGAGCAATTGATTCGTAATCCATGCAGCTACCATGCCGAGCGGGATGAGGAGCGTCGCGCACCAAAAGACGCGGGCAATGGGCGGCTTTTCATTGTGTTTGATTGAAAAATACACGCGCACGACGACGGTGGCCACGATAAGGACGGCGATGAATATGGGCAGATTGGCCATGTCGCTCGAAGTGATTTCAAGGGGGATATCTTCGGTCATGGACGTTCCTCTGTTACAGCAAATTAAGTTCAGTAGTAGATTACTGTAACCTTTCCACGGCATTTCGAGAAACAAAAACCCGATACGCAAAGCTAAAGGTCTGCGAATCTTGTATTACGAACATCTGTGCGCGTCGAGTGCGCTAAACTCATCGACAGTATGATTCGATGCAATAGGAGGCAAGGAGCTTCCATGTCTGATTCTTCTATCGTTATTCGCGGCGCTCGTGAGCACAACCTCCGTGATATCGATGTTTCCATTCCGCGTGACCAACTCGTGGTCATTACCGGTCTTTCTGGCTCGGGCAAGAGTTCGCTGGCATTTGACACTATCTATGCCGAGGGCCAGCGTCGATACGTCGAGAGTCTTTCGAGCTATGCGCGCCAGTTCTTGGGCCAGATGGACAAACCCGACTTGGATTCAATCGACGGCCTTTCGCCGGCGGTGTCGATCGACCAAAAGACGACGTCTAAAAACCCTCGCTCGACGGTTGGCACCGTAACCGAGATTTATGACTATCTGCGCCTGCTGTTCGCCCGTGTGGGCACCCCGCACTGTCCCGAATGCGGCCGCGTCATTGAGCGTCAGACGACCGACCAGGTTGCCGACAAGGTCTTGGCGGCGGGGGAGGGCCGCCGCGCGTTTGTGCTGGCACCGGTGGTGCGCGGGCGAAAAGGCGAGTACACCAAACTGTTTGAGGACCTTCGCGCCGAGGGCTTTAGCCGCGTGCGTGTCGACGGTGAAGTGCGCTCGCTCGACGATCCGATCGATCTGGACAAGAAGTTCAAGCACGATATCGAGGTCGTAGTCGATCGCATCGTGATCCGTGAGAACTCTCTGGGCCGTATCGCCGAGTCTGTTGAGCAGGCGACCGCGCTGGCTCACGGCAATGTAAACGTGTACATGCTGCCCGATCGTGATGCTCCCGAGGGGACCGAGGGCGAGCTGCTGGAGGATTCGTTGGCCTTGGCGTGCCCGGAGCATGGTCACTCCATTGACGATCTTCAGCCGCGTGATTTTTCGTTCAACGCTCCCTATGGCGCATGTCCTGAGTGCGACGGCCTGGGCTTTAAGAAAACCGTTGATGCCGAGGCGTTGATCGAGGACCCCTCGAAGTCCATTGCCGACGGAGTCTTTGGTAGCCTGTTTGGCAACTCGAACTACTATCCGCAGATTTTTGCTGCGGTCTGCAAACACTTTAAGGTGAGCACCGATACGCCGTGGGAGGACTTGCCCCCTCGCGTGCGTCGTGCATTCTTGGATGGCCTGGGCGATACGAAGATCTCGGTCGACTACCAAAAGCTCGACGGACGTCGCAGCCAGTGGGATACCAAGTTTTCGGGCGTTCGCAACATCCTGTACGAACGCTATACCGAGACGACGAACGAGAACACCAAGGCGCGCCTGGAGAAGTACATTCGCGAGGAGCCGTGCTCGAGCTGCCACGGCGCTCGTTTGCGCCCTGAGATGCTCGCCGTCACCGTGGGCGGCAAGTCCATTTACGAGGTTTGTTGCCTGTCGTGCCGTGAATCGCTCGAGTTTTTTGAGGGCCTGGAACTCACCGAGCGCCAACAGTTTATCGGCGGCCGTATCGTCAAGGAAATCCTGGAGCGCTTGCGTTTTCTGGTCGATGTTGGACTCGACTATCTGACGCTCGATCGTGCCTCGGCGACGCTTTCCGGTGGCGAGGCGCAGCGTATTCGCCTGGCAACGCAGATCGGCGCGGGTCTCATGGGCGTGCTCTATATTCTGGACGAGCCCTCGATCGGTCTTCATCAGCGTGACAACGAGCGCT
>URTD01000047.1 GCA_900550735.1 uncultured Collinsella sp. | reverse complement strand
TCGGACACCGGCTTCTTTACACTGTCCGAGTCCGAGATGGTCCAGCAGGACCGTCAGGATCGTAAGCAGGCCAAGGTCCGTCGTCGCCATCGCCACACGGGTCTCAAAGTCTTCATCGTGCTGGTTCTGCTCATTTTGATTGCTGCGGGCGGTCTGGGCTTTGCCTACACGCGCGGCTTTGGCTTCCCGTCTCAGGAGTCTATCGTTACCGATCTGTTCCAGGCTGCCGGCGACGGTGACACCGCAAAGGCCGAGCCTTGCCTGGCCTCGAGCCTGTCCGAGGACGCCAAGTCGATGATCATCTCCTCGATTCCGCAGGGTGCCACCGTGTCCGTCGAGGGCATGGATCAGTCCATGACCGAGACGACCGCCAAGGTGAAGGCATCGCTGTCCAAGGGCGGCGAGCAGGAGTACACCGTCAAATTCGTGCGCTCCGACAACCATATCGGCTGGGCCGTTTCCTCGCTTGATATGGATTTCTCGGCTGCTGACAACCAGTAGTGACCTTATGGGATTTAGCTTTGCCCGGCGCTTCACCGCAAGTGAGGTGCCGGGCTTGCGCTAGTATCATGAACTAGTAGTTTTCCAGCAATCATCCAACACATCAGGAGTTGCGTTGTTTTCTTTGATGGATATGTTCTTCGGTAGCTATGCGGGCGATCTTGCCATCGACCTCGGCACCGCAAATACGCTTGTCTCCGTGCGCGGCAAGGGCATCGTCATTCGCGAGCCCTCTGTTGTCGCCATCGACAAGAACGACGAGCGCATCCTGGCGGTCGGCATCGAGGCAAAGCGCATGCTCGGCCGTACGCCCGGCAACATTGTGGCCGTTCGTCCCCTGAAGGACGGCGTCATCGCCGACTTCGATGTTACCGAGGCTATGCTTCGCTACTTTATCGACAAGGCTTCCGAGAAGCGCTATCCGTGGACCCCGCGTCCGCGCGTTGTCGTCTGCGTTCCCTCCGGCGTCACGTCGGTCGAGAAGCGTGCTGTCTTTGAGGCCACGATCCAGGCTGGCGCTCGCCAGGCCTACCTGATCGAGGAGCCCATGGCTGCCGCTATCGGCGCCGATCTGCCCGTCGAGGAACCCACCGGCTCCATGGTCATCGACATCGGTGGCGGTACCACCGAGGTTGCCGTTATCGCTATGGGTGGCATCGTCGTCTCGCAGTCCATCCGTATTGCCGGCGACGAGTTCGATCAGGCCATCCTCACGCACGTTCGTGATGCCTACAACTTGGCCATCGGCGAGCGTACGGCAGAGGACATCAAGATCAAGGTCGGCTCCGCCGTGCCGCTCAAGGACGAGCTCGACGTCGAGGTCAACGGCCGCGACGTGATCACCGGTCTGCCCAAGACCGTGCGCATCGAGAGCGAGGAGATTCGTCGCGCGCTCAACAAGCCGCTCGACGAGATGGCCAAGGCCGTCAAGGACGCACTCGACGCTACGCCTCCCGATCTTGCCTCGGACCTTATGTACTACGGTATTTTGCTGACTGGTGGCGGCGCGCTGCTGCGCGGTCTCGACGTGCGCCTGCGCGATGAGACCGGTGTTTCGGTCAACGTCAGCCCCACGGCGCTCGATAACGTCGTTAACGGCTGTGCCCGCGTGCTCGAGGCCAATGCGTTTGATGGCGGCTTCGTCCAGACCAATGCTTAATTTCCAAAAGGTGGATTCCATTTGGCACGATCTTCGGGTTTCTCCACAAATCTGAATACCAAGCGACAATCAACGGGTATGCGCCCGTTGATTGTTTTCAGCCTGATTTCGGTGTTGCTGCTCACGTTTTACATCCGCGAGGGCGAGGCAGGACCGATTCATGCCGTGCGTTCGGGCGTGACGACGATTACCTCGCCGGTGCGCTTTGTGGGCTCGGCTGTGGCGGCCCCCTTCAATGCGATCGGCAACGTGTTCTCTAACCTTACGGCGTCGCAGGACACGCTTGACGAGCTTAAGAAGCAAAACGAGGAGCTGACCTCTAAGGTTGCTGAGCTCTCCGAGGCTCAAAAGACCGCCGAGCGTCTGGAGGGGCTGGTCGGCCTGCAGTCGACCTACAACCTCAAATCGACCGCTGCTCGTATCGTTGGTGCCTCGGGCGATGCCTGGACCTCGACCGTAACCATCGACAAGGGCTCTGCCGACGGCCTTACCATCAACATGCCCGTGACGAGTTCTGCCGGTGTTATCGGTCAGATTATCGAGGTATCGGCCAAGACCTCTACCGTGCGCCTTATTGGCGACGAGAACTCGGGTGTGTCCGCCATGGTACAGGACACGCGCGCCCAGGGCATGCTGCAGGGTCAGGCTGACGGCACGCTGCGTCTTGAGTACGTGAGCGTCGACTCCGATGTTAAGGTTGGCGACATCATCGTGACCTCGGGCATTGGCGGTGTATTCCCCAAGGGTCTACCGCTCGGCACCGTCTCGTCGGTTGAGAAGTCGGCAAACGACGTGTACTACACCATTGTGGTGCGCGCTCAGACCACGGCCGAGAACAACGAGGAAGTGCTGGTCATCACCTCGCTGACCGACGAACAGTCGGCTTCGGATGAGGACGTGAGCACCGCTAATAGCACGCCGCAGGGAACGTCGCGCGACGCTGCGACCAAGACGAAGGACGAGAGTTCGGATGACAGTTCCGACGCGTCCGAGACGACCGATTCCGGCTCGAGCGAATAGGGGGCATGTCCATGGATCTACACGAGCAGGGGATGAGCTCCCGTACGTTTGTAATCGCCGCCATCGTGTGCGTGCTGCTGCAGGCAGGCCTGGCACCGCAGATCTCCATTGCGGGCGGTCGCGTCAACTTCATGATTATCCTGGTGTGCCTAAGCGTGTTCTCGGGCGACCCGACCCGTGCCGTCGTGTGCGGTTTTTGCAGCGGCTTGTTCTATGACCTGTCCGCTGCCGTGCCGGTGGGCGTTATGTCGCTCCTGCTGACCGTGGGTTCTTTTGCCCTGGTGCACAGCGCCGTCGGTCAGACGGGCGGTACCCCGAGTGCGCGCGGCGTCACTGTGGGCGCCTTCGCGCTCGTCATTAATGTGATCTACAGCATCGTCTTGCTGTTTATGGGTTTGGAGACGAGCTTTGTCGTGGCGATCTTCGGCCATGCGCTGCCGTCCTCGATCCTGACGGGTCTGGTTGCCATTCCGTTTTTGATGTCCGGCGTCGTGCCGCAGTCCGGCTATGGATTCTCCGCACGTGGCGGACGCCAGACGGGTATGCGCTTTAAGCCCAAGACCCGTAAGCTCAAATAGGGGAGGCCCGTAGATGTCTTCCCAGATGACGGTTATTATCGCCGGTATCGTGCTGGTTGTGGCCATCGTGGTCGCGTTGGTCATCATGCGTCGTGGCGATTCCCGTTTTACCTACGATACGCAGCATGGAACGGCCCCGCGCGCCACCGAGGGCGAGGGCAATACCGCGGAGACCGCCTTTAAGGGCCGCTTTTCCATCCTCACCACGGGTGTGGGCGCGATGTTTGCGGCACTTGCCGTCAAGCTGTGGGGCATGCAGATGGTCTCGTCGGACTATTACGAGAAGCAGGCCAATAGTAATCAGACTCGCACCGTTACCACACCCGCTGTGCGCGGCCGCATCCTCGACCGCAATGGCGTGGCGCTTGTCCAGAACCGTCCCTCACTTGCTGTCGTGGCCTACCGCGACCTTGCCGAGGATGAGGTTCTGGTTCGCCATCTTGCCAACGTGCTTGGAATGCCTTATGTGGCGGTCCTTCGCAATATTCAGGACAATACAGAGGGCGCTCAGAGCCTGCATACCATCGCGACGGACGTCCGTCGCTCCACGGTTGCCTATATCAAGGAACACGCCGGCGAGTTCCCGGGCGTCAAGATTGCCGAGCGTACCGAACGCCAGTATCCATACGGCGAGACGGCATGCCATATCTTGGGCTATACCGGCACCATTACCTCCGAGCAGCTCGAGGCCCAGAATAAGAAAACCTCTGGCGATGATGATGCTTCTGCTGGCAAGATTACGTACCAGTCGGGCGATATCGTGGGCCAGGCGGGCGTTGAGAGCTACTACGAAAACCTGCTGCAGGGTATTCGTGGCGAGCAGACCGTCAAGGTCGATGCCTCGGGCAATGTGACCGGTCAGGCCGGCGCCGTGCCCGCGAAGGCCGGCTCCGACATTAAGCTCACGCTCGACCTTAAGATCCAACAGGCCTGTGAGACGGCACTGGCGAGCGCTATCGAGCTTGCCAAGACCACTGGCTACAGCAATGCCGGCAACGGCGCTGTGGTGTGTCTCGATCCCAACAATGGCGAGATCCTGGGCATGGCGAGCCAGCCCAAGTTCGATCCGTCCGTCTTTATCGGCGGCGTCTCAAATGACGTGTGGACCGAGCTCAATGATGACAAGGGTTCGCACCCGCTGCTCAACCGCGCCATTAGCGGACAGTACATGTCGGACTCGACCATCAAGCCGCTCTCGGCGCTGGCCGGTCTTGAGTTTGGAACCTACACGTCGGGGCAGACGACCAACTGCACGGGTTATTGGACGGGTCTGGGCAAGTCGTGGGGCAAGTACTGCTGGCTGCATTCCGGCCACGGCACCATGACGCTGCAGTCGGGAATCGCCAACTCGTGCGACCCTGTCTTCTATGACATGGGCAAGGCGTTCTTTTATGACGAGCAACATCCCGAGGGTCTGCAGGAGGTCTTTCGTCGCTGGGGTCTAGGCAAGACCTGCGGTATCGATCTGCCGAGTGAGGGCGCGGGCCGTATTCCCGATGCCGAGTGGAAAGAGTCGTACTTCACCGACGCATCTGCCGAGGACCGCAAGTGGAATGCCGGCGATATGACCAACATTGCCATCGGTCAGGGCGACATCCTGGTGACGCCCCTGCAGATGGCGTGTGCCTATATGGGTCTTGCCAACGGCGGCAAACAGTACGTGCCTCACGTGTTTTTGTCTGCCGTGTCGCGCGATGGCGACGGCGATGCCTATAAGTACAACGGCAAGGGCAAAAAGAAGCGCCTGGAGGCCAAGATCAACAGCGATTCGGATTTGGCTCTTGTTCGCAACGGCATGCACGACGTGATTTACACGGCATCGACGTCCCTGGCGGCTCACTTTGGCACCCTGACGCCGCAGGTATACGGCAAGTCGGGCACGGGCGAGAAAAGTGGCGAGGATGAATACGCGTGGTTCTGCGCCTATGCACCGGCCGATGACCCCAAGTATGTCATCGCTACCGTCCTGGAGCAGGGCGGCGGTGGCTCAGATACCGCGATGCATGTCGTGCGCGACGTGCTCGGCGTGATTTATGACGAGCCCGATACCTCTTCGGCCTCGGGCGATTCTTCGGTTCGATAGGAGGTTGCGATGGATTTTTCTCCGGCGGATCTGTTCCGTTCAACCAAGACCGGCTCTCGCAGCAGCCTGGACCGTGTCAACAAGCAACTTTCGGCCTCGCGCGGCACGTTTCGCCAAAAGGTGCATATCGGTGTGCTCGTGGCTACTGTGGCCCTCGTCGCCTACGGTGCCATCATTATCTGGTCGGCTTCGCAGTTTAAGGCCGACGCTTCGTTCTCACGCCATCTGCTGGGAATTGGAATCGGTACGGTGCTGGCGGTGCTGGTCTGGCGTACCGACCTGCGCGGTATTTCCAATTTCTCGACGGCGTTGCTCGTCATCGACCTGATCGTGATCCTCTCGCCCAAGATTCCAGGTCTGTCCTATACGGGCGGTCTGGGCATGACGGGCTGGATCAAGATTCCCGGTATCGGCTTGACATTCCAGCCGGTTGAGCTTGCCAAGCTCATCACCATCTTCTTTATTGCTACGCTTGGCTCGCAGTATAACGGTCGCATCGATACCGTTCGCGACTACGTCAAGCTCTGCGGCATGCTGTCCATTCCGTTTTTGGCCGTCGTTGCCATGGGCGACCTGGGCTCGGGCCTGGTCGTGCTTGTTTCGGGCGCCATCGTCATTTGTATGAGCGGTGCACGCCGCGAATGGGTGCTGTCGACCCTGGCCCTGCTCGTGGGCCTGGTGGCCCTCGTTCTGGCGCTTGATTCGGTCTTTGATTCGTTGCTCGGCCACGATGTGCTCATCAAGCAGTACCAGATGAACCGTCTGACGGTCTTTATCGACCCCGATAATGCCGATTCGGACGATGCCTACAACCTGCAGCAGTCGCTTATCGCCGTTGGCTCGGGCGGCTTCTTTGGTAAGGGTTTGGGCCATGCGACGCAGTCGGCCGGCGGCTTTCTGCCTGAGTTCCACACCGACTTCGTCTTCGCCTTCCTGTCCGAGACCTTTGGCTTTTGCGGTTCCTTTTTGCTCCTGTGCCTCTACGTGCTGTTGATCTTTTCGACGATTCGCGTCGCCTTTAAGTGCGAGTCCCTGTTTTTGCGTCTTTCGTGTGTTGGCATCGTTGGCATGTGGGCGTTCCAGACCTTCGAAAACATCGGCATGTGCATCGGCATGATGCCGATTACCGGTATTCCGCTACCGTTTATTAGCTTCGGTTCGTCTTCGATGATGATTCAGCTGCTGACGGTGGGTATCGTACAATCCATATGGCGGCATCGTTCGGGCGCCGCGTAACCGCTGGAGGGGTTTGCTATGAAAATTCCCGTAGATAAGCTGACCCGCGCTTTTAAGATGGGCGCGTCCGTTAAGAAGGATTCCGATACGCCGGTGCGCGTCTCGGTCTATCTGGATTCGTCTGCCTCGCGCTTTCTGGCCGAGACGGTGCGTGATGCCTTTGTGCCGCAGACGACCTCGGGCATTGTGCGCGTCGAGCGTCTGGGGGAGGAGCGAATTGCTCCAAAGACCGATACCGATGTGGTGCTGGTGCTCTCGTGTGGTTCCGACCGCTTGGAGAGTGCCGTGCAGGAGCTCGTGATCGCCGGCGCGCCCGTGTGCGTGCTTGCCGAGTCTGCTGTGGAGGTGCCGTTTATCGAGGAGTCCACGCCCATGCTTGGCGTGGTAGCGGCAACCGATAAGACGTATCTGCTCGAGACGCTTGCCCGCTGGATTCTCGATCGCACGGACAAGGAAACGGCTTTTGCGGCGAACTTTGCCTTCATGCGCATCGCGGCGGCCAACCGCATCATCACCTCGTGTGCGCTCACCAATATGGCGACCGGGGCTTTGGTGTTTTTGCCGGGCGCCGATTATCCCGTTATGGCGCTGGCGCAGGTGGGCATGCTCTTTGAGCTCGCTGCCGTCTTTGGACGCGGCATTAAGCCCGAGCGCGGCTACGAGGTCGCCGGCGTGCTTGCCGGCGGTCTTGTGATCCGCGCGGTCACCCGCGCGCTCGTCAAGCAGACGCCGCATATTGGGTTTGCCGTCAAGGCGCTCACTGCTGCCGCGGGCACCTATGGCATGGGCCGTGCGCTCGTTTCGCTCTACGAGCGCGATGTCGACTACAGCCGTGCCAACGAGGTGGTCACTGCCACGTTCTCCCGCGTTCGCGATCTGGTGACCACGGTCGCGGGCGCTACCCGTCCTATGGCGTCCTATCAGGACGCATCAGATCTCGCTGCTTAGGGGTTTTCCGTTGCGCGTTGCATACCAAGACTGTTTTCATTTAATTGAGCCGTTGCTCGCCAAGGTCGAGAAGCCGAGTCGCTATATCGATCACGAGTGGGGCACGCTTTCCAAGGCCGATGCCGACTACCGTTGCTGCCTGATCTACCCGGATGTGTACGAGGTTGGTCTGCCCAACCAGGGCATCGCCATCCTCTACAACATCCTTAACCAGGCCGAGGGCATCTCCTGCGAGCGTGGCTATGTGCCGTGGCCCGATATGGGTGACGCTATGCGCGAGGCAGGCATTCCGCTGCTCTCGCTCGAGGGTGCAGCGCCGGTCGCTTCGTTTGATATCGTCGGTCTGCATGTGCCGCACGAGATGGCGGTGACGAACTTCCTCGAGGCACTCGACCTCGCTGGCATTCCGCTGTTAGCGGCCGACCGAGGTGAAGATGACCCCATCATCATCGCCGGCGGCCCCTCGGTGTACACCCCCGAGCCGTACGCGGCCTTCTTCGATGCCATCCTCATCGGTGAGGGCGAGGAATCGCTGCTCGAGACCTGCCAGCTGCATCGCCGCCTGCGTGACGAAGGAGTCCCGCGCGCGCAGATTGTTGAGCAGCTTGCATCCATTGCCGGCAACTACGTGCCGTCGCTCTATGAGGTTCGTCACGACGAGCCCTGCTCGCCGCATGGCTACACCGTGCCGCGTGAAGGCAAGGATGCGCCTACTGTGGTCTACAAACGCGTCGTCGAGGATTTCGGCGCCACGAATCCGCTGTCGCAGTCGTGCGTACCCTATGCGCAGCTAGTCCACGACCGCCTGTCTATCGAGATCCTGCGCGGCTGCGCCCGCGGCTGCAGCCGAGGCTGTCGTTTTTGCCAGGCCGGCATGACGTATCGCCCGGTGCGCGAGCGCTCGGCAGACCAGATCGTCTCGTCGGTGATTCAGGGTCTGGAAAAGACCGGCTATGACGAGGTGTCGCTGACCTCGCTCTCCACGACCGACCACTCCTGCATTCGCGACGTGCTCGGCAGGCTCAACCGTCGCCTGGAGGATACGGGTATTCGCGTGTCTATTCCGTCGCAGCGCCTGGATTCGTTTGGCGTGGATATGGCCGAGTCGGTCGCCGGCGAAAAGAAGGGCGGCCTGACGTTCGCGCCCGAGGCCGGCAGCCAGCGCATGCGCGACATCATTAACAAGAACGTGACCGAGGAGGACTTGGACCGTGCGGCTAAGGCGGCCTTCGAGGCCGGCTGGAACCGTATGAAGCTCTACTTTATGATGGGCCTTCCCGGCGAGCGCGACGAGGACATCGTGGCCATCGCCAATCTGGCCGATCACGTGCTGGAGCTCGGTCGTTCCGTGGTGCCCAAGGCTCGTCGCGGCTCGATCTCGGTGTCCATCTCGGTTTCGGTCTTTATCCCCAAGGCTGCCACGCCGTTCCAGTGGTGCCCGCAGCTCGACTACGACGACGTCAAGCGTCGCCAGAAGCTGCTTATCACGAGCGTTCGCAACCGTGCCGTCCGCGTGCATTACCACGATGCCGAGACTTCGCTCATCGAGGCCGCGCTGTCCCGCGCCGGTCGCGACATGACGCCCGTCATCATCGATGCTTGGCGCTCGGGCTCTCGCTTTGACGCCTGGGTAGAGCATTTCTCGCTCGATAACTGGAAGGAGGCTGCTGCCAAAAACGGCATCGACCTCAATGAGCTCGTGCACCTGCCCTACGAGTTGGACTGGCGCCTGCCGTGGGAGCACGTGAGCCCCGGCTGCACGCGCGGCTTCCTCGAGCGCGAGTACCGTCGCTCGCTCGAGGGCGTCACGACTCCCGACTGCACCCGCACGTCGTGCACCGGCTGCGGGATCTGCCCCACGCTCCACGCCAAGAATGTATTGATGGGTGATCGCGCATGAGTGAGCGCCTGACCGACAACCCCTCGCTCTTTAGGCTTCGTGTTCGCTATGGCAAGCGCGATCGCCTTAAGTACCTAGGTCATCTCGAAGTAATCCATACCATTGAGCGCATCGTGCGCCGTGCGGGACTTCCCTATGCCGTCACGCAGGGCTTCTCTCCGCACATGCGCGTGGGCTTCTCTTCGGCGCTACCGGTGGGCACGTCGTCGACCTGCGAGTGGTATGACCTGTTTATGACCGAGTTCGTGGCGCTCGACGAGGCGTTTGGGCGCCTGGCTGCGGCGTCTCCGGCCGATCTGGCACCCATCGAGGCGGCGTACATCGACGTGCGCACGCCGGCCTTGACGGCGCAGCTCACGCGCTTGTCGTATCGCATCGACCTGCACTTGGATCCCGAGGCGCCCGTAAGCGCCGACGAGGTGCGCCGTGCGATCGACACGCTGCGCGCGGGCCACGGCATCGACTACGCGCGCGGCAAAAAGAGCAAGCGCTTGGATTTGGATCACACGCTCGTGGGCTATGAGCTCACGGCGGGGGAGCGCCCGGACCATTTGGTACTCATGCTCGACACCCATGCCGACAACGAGGGCTCCATGCGTCCGGAAATTTTGCTTTCCGCTGCTGATGTTTTGTTGCAGGGCTTGACCCCGGGCGTGGATGCACCTATTGTTTCCACCGGTATGCAAGACCTCGTGACCATCTGCTCCTACGATGTCGAGCGTCAGAATCAAGCATGCGAGGACGACGAGGGCCGACTCGTCAGCCCCATACCTGTGCGAACTTGTGGATTTGCTCCACATACTCGTTGACGGGGGTATTTTCGCCTGCTACTATATTCGGCTGTTGCACTAACTGATGCATGAAGGGCAAGTAAACATGTACGCAATCGTTAACACGGGCGGCAAGCAGTACAAGGTCGCCACCGACGATGTCATCACCGTCGAGAAGATCGAGGGCAATGAGGGCGACAAGGTCACCCTGCCGGTTATCTTCCTCAACGATGGTAAGAAGATCGTCACCGATCCCGACAAGCTGGCCAAGGCCAAGGTTACCGCTCAGATCGTTGAGCAGTTCAAGGGCGAGAAGCAGCTGGTCTTCAAGTTCCACAAGCGCAAGCGCTATCGTCGTCTGAAGGGTCACCGTCAGCAGCTCACCAAGCTGAAGATCGTGAAGGTTCAGGCTACCTCCCGCGCCAAGAAGGCTGTCAAGGCAGAGGCTGAGGCTGTTGCCGAGGCTCCCGTCGCCGAGTAGATTACACTCGTAACGAAAGAGTAGGTATACACAATGGCACACAAAAAAGGACTCGGTTCCTCCCGTAATGGCCGTGACTCCCGCGGTCAGCGCCTTGGCACGAAGCGCTATGCCGGCCAGACGGTAACCACGGGCACGATTCTCGTCCGTCAGCACGGCACGCACATCCACCCGGGTGAGAACGTTGGCCGTGGTAAGGACGACACGCTGTTCGCGCTGGTCGACGGTACCGTTGAGTTCCACAAGGGTATCAAGCACAGGGTCAGCGTACGCCCGCTCGCGAACGCGTAATTCACCCTTCATAGAGCACATATGTGGGAGGCACTTGAGTTTTAGGATTCAAGGGTCTCCCTCTTTTTGTAGGAGGCGATTCTGTTGTCACAGTTCACCGATATCAGCCGCATTAACGTGTGCGGCGGCGACGGCGGAGCCGGATGCATGTCGTTTAGGCGCGAGGCATTTGTCCCCAAGGGCGGCCCCGATGGCGGCGACGGCGGTCGTGGCGGCAACGTCGTCATCCAGGCCGATGCTCAGCTGTCTTCGCTGATCGATTACCGCTTTAAGCATCACTTCCGCGCCGAGCGCGGCACGCACGGGCAGGGCGCCCGTCGTAACGGCAAGAGCGGCGAGGACCTGATTCTCAAGGTCCCTATGGGTACCGTGGTGCGCGAGCTCGACCCCGAGACGCAGACCCCGATGTTCGAGATTGCCGATCTGGTGCACGATGGCGAGCGCGTTGTCGTGGCTCCTGGTGGCGCCGGCGGCCTGGGCAACACGCACTTTGTGACGTCGGTGCGCCGCGCGCCCGCTTTCGCTCAGCTGGGCGAGCCGGCCGAGGAACACTGGATCGAGCTCGAGATGAAGCTCATGGCCGACGCGGCGCTTGTGGGCATGCCTTCGGCGGGGAAGTCCTCGCTCATCTCGAAGATCTCGGCGGCCCGACCGAAGATCGGCGACTACCCGTTCACGACGCTTGTCCCGAATTTGGGCGTGGCGACGAGCGGCGATCTGAGCTTCGTCTGCGCCGACGTCC
>URTD01000046.1 GCA_900550735.1 uncultured Collinsella sp. | reverse complement strand
GTCGGTCTTGCCGAGCGCATCGATTTTATGCCGAGCCAGCTTTCGGGCGGCCAGCGTCAGCGCGTCGCAATTGCCCGTGCTCTGTCGCTGAACCCCGATGCCATCATCGCCGACGAGCCCACCTCGGCTCTGGACGTTTCGGTCCGCGCGCAGATTCTGAACCTGCTGACCGACCTTAAGAAGGAGCTCGGCCTGGCCATGGTGTTCATCAGCCATGACATCCAGACGGTCCGCTATATCTCTGACGACATCATCGTTATGAATGGCGGCAAGATCGTCGAGCAGGGCGAGGCCAAGCAGGTCTTCCAGCACCCCCAGGACCCCTACACCAAGATGCTGCTCGGCGCTGCGCCGTCGCTGCTGCATCCCAAGCTCGGCGAGTAGCCTCGCTTTCCCTCCCGTGCGCCCGGCCCCCTTGCCGGGCGCACCTCCGTTGCGATTTCGAAAGGTTGGGTTCACGAGCCATGCCAAGTGCTCAGGAGCTACAACATCAATTTGGTGAATATCGAGGCGCCATGCCCCGTCCATCAGATTTCGATCTCTTTTGGAAGGATCGCATGGCCGAGGCCGACGCTGTCGGGCTTGACTACGCGATCGAGACGGCATCGGTCACCGATGCCGCGACCTGCCAGCTTTTCGACCTCTGGTATACCGGTATGTGTGGCGCTCGCCTGCATGCCAAGTACCTTAAACCCGTCTCGGACGAGCCCGTGCCATTGGTACTTCAGTTCCATGGGTATCCGGGTGCAAGCCGCAGCTGGTTTGAGCAGGCGTCGTTTGCGGGCATGGGCATGGCACTCATCGCCCTCGACTGCCCCGGCCAAGGAGGTCCCTCCGAGGACATTGGTGGATTTGAGGGCACAACGGTTGCCGGTCATATCGTCGCCGGTATCGACGGCGACCCGGCCAACCTCTACTATGTCCGCTTGCACCAAGATATTCGCATCCTGTGCCGCATCGTTCGCGAGCTCGAGGGCATCGATCTTGCGCGTGTGTTTGTGAACGGCGCGTCGCAGGGCGGCGGTTTGGGCATTGCGACCTGTGCGCTTAACAGCGAGCTTATCAATCGTGCCGCCATCCTCTATCCCTTCCTGTCAGATTTCCGCCTGGTCTGGGATTTGGATGCCGACGACATTGCCTACGAGGGCCTGCGCTATTGGTCTCGCTGGTTTGACGAGGACTCGACTCGTATTGACGAAGGCTATGCCAAGCTGGCGTACTTCGATTCCAAGAACTTTGCCCCTATGGTCAAATGCCCCGTGCTGTTTGGCACTGGCACAGCCGATATCGTCTGTCCGCCAGCGACGCAGTTTGCGGTCTATAACAACCTGACCTGCGAAAAGCGTCATGAGTTCTTTGAAGGCTTTGGCCACGAGGAGATTCAGGATTTTGACGATTTGATCATTCCGTTTTTCTGCAAGGGAGGGGAGGCTCATGTCTAAGTGCGAGAGCAATGTTGACGAGCTGATTGTCCCCGGACTCGTGGGAATTCCTGGAACGGTTTCGTCAAGGCTCGCAGAATATCGGGACTGGCGCGGTGATGTCCAAGCAGATGTTTCTGATTTAGAGACATGCGCTTCGAATCTTGAGATTCAAGGCCTGGCCATTACGGCGATTGACTTTGTTAACCCCTGCGCCCGTTACTCGGAGGTCTCCTTTGAGCTCGGTGACGATGCAATTCACGCTCGTTTGATCGAGCCTGTCGGTCGTGCCCGAGTATCTGAGCGCGTGCCGTTGTGCCTGATGTTCCACGACATCGATCGGCCTGTGCGCGGCTGGCATCACATGACGAGATTTGCCGCCATGGGGTATGCCGTCCTCGCGCTGGATGACGATGTTGCTGGTGCGGACGACCTGCAGCGGGGGATTTCTTCGCCCGCTTTTGTCGAGCGCGTCCGTTGGGGTTGCGCGCTGGCGAAGGTGGCGCGCAATCTTGATGGCATGGACCCCGACCGCATCTTTGCATGGGGCGAGGGTCTTGGCGGCGGAGTCGCGCTGGCGGTTTCTGCTCTGGACGAGCGGGGCCTCGCCTGCACGGCGGTTGCCAATCCGC
Source organism: uncultured Collinsella sp. (assembly GCA_900550735.1). GTDB lineage: Bacteria > Actinomycetota > Coriobacteriia > Coriobacteriales > Coriobacteriaceae > Collinsella. The sequence continues at coordinate 9,666 of URTD01000046.1, read as the reverse complement.
TTCCTGGCGGCCTCGAGGCGCTGTCGTCTCGGGTGCGCGGATCGGTGCTCATGGGCACATCGCTTATGGATGCCGCGAGCGACCCCAAGGGCCAGTTTGCCGTATTCAACGGTTTTGAGTGTGACCGGAGGCATATCATCTATGCCAAATACGCTCATGAGCGTATCAATGCGTTCGAAAACGAAGTCGTCGACTTCTTTAACCAAACGTTCTACCCGTGTTCTTTGGCCTAGACGGCCTGGACACTGTCAACAAGAGTGGGTGGCATAGGGTCGCCCGCCAGACAACTAAGGAGATTTTTGTGGCAACTCAGAAATTCACCGGCGTTATCCCTCCCGTCGTTGTTCCCGATACCGAAGACCACCAGCTCGACGTTGCCTCCTTTGAGCGCAGCATCAACCGCATGATCGATGCCGGCGTCGATGGCCTGTTCTTCCTGGGCTCCTCGGGCGAGGTCGTCTTCTCCACCGACGAGCGTCGTCGTCAGATTATCGCCGAGGCCGTGCGCATCGTCGATCACCGCGTGCCTGTTCTGGTCGGTATCATCGACACCGAGACCGAGCGCATGATCGAGCACGGCAAGGTCGCCCAGGAGCTGGGCGCCGATGCCCTCGTCGCCACCTGCCCGTTCTATGCCCTGCAGGGCATGACCGAGGTCGAGGAGCACTTCCGCATCCTGCACGAGGAGCTCGACCTGCCCATCTTTGCCTATGACATTCCCGTCTGCGTTCACACCAAGCTCCCCTGGAAGCTCCTTGCCAAGCTCGGCGCCGAGGGCGTTCTGGCCGGCGTCAAGGATTCCTCGGGTGATGACATCTCGTTCCGCTACCTCGTTCAGGAGAACGAAAAGAACGGCCATCCGATGAGCATTCTCACCGGCCACGAGGTTGTTGTCGACGGCGCCTACCTCGGTGGCGCCGACGGTTCCGTCCCGGGTCTCGCCAACGTTGAGCCCGAGGGCTACGTGCGTCAGTGGAAGGCCGCTCAGGCTGGTGACTGGGCTACCGTCAAGGCCGAGCAGGATCGCCTCAATGAGATTTCGCACATCTGGGATGTCACCTCGGGCGTCCAGGGCTATGCCGGTGGCGTCGGCGCCTTCAAGACCGCTATGAACCTCATGGGTATCTTCGACAGCCCGACCATGCCGCGCCCGGTGAAGGCCATGACCGGCGAGAACGTCGAGGCGATTAAGAAGGTCCTCCAGGACAACGGTCTCCTGTAAAGCTTCCCCGGGCACCCGACCTCGCCGTTCAACCGTGCGGCCATGACCCATTAGATCAATGGTCACACGGTTTCTTGGCGATCTCGGGCACCTGGAAAACCTTTTCCGCGCTGTGACGGCTAGCCTGACGGCGCATTTCCTGTAGTTGTTTTTTATCTCCTAAGGAGAGCGACATGGAGAACAAGTACGTCTGCTCTGTCGATATCGGCGGAACTAAGATCGCGACTGCCATCATGGAGTACCCGGCTGACGGTAGTGTGCCCCATCCTGTTTTTGAGGCCGAGGTTCCCACCGAGGCCCAAGAGGGCGGCGAGGCCGTCTTCCAACGTATCGAGGCGTCCATCAAGGCTGCTCTCGAGGCGAATCCCGATGTCGAGGTCCTTGGCGTCGGTATCGGTGCCGCCGGCGTCGTCGATTCCAAGACGGGCGCCATCGCGTATGCCAACGAGATCATGCCCGGCTGGTCCGGTGTTCAGTTGGGGCCGCGCCTGCGCGAGGACCTCGGTCTTCCCGTTGCCGTTGTAGGCGACGTGCAGGCTCATGCTCTGGGCGAGGCCCACTGGGGCGTCGGCAAGGGCAAGTTCTCCGTCTTGTGTCTTGGCATCGGTACGGGCATCGGTGGCGCATATGTCGAGAACGGCCGCGTGATGCAGGGTTTCCATGGTGCTGCTGGCCATATGGGCCACATCGAGTGCTCGGCTGCCGCCGGTATTCCCTGCGCCTGCGGGCGTTCCGGCCATCTGGAGTCGGTTGCTTCGGGCACTTCCATTGGTCGTATGTACGATGAGCGCTTTGGTCGCGTCGACCCCAGCCGTCCTTCGGTCGGTCGCGATGTGAACGACCTGTGCCGTGCGGGCGACGCAAAGGCGACCGAGGTCATCCATGACGCCGGCTTTGCGCTGGGTGCCAGCTTGGGCTCGCTCGCTAACATCCTGGACCCTGAGGTCATCGTGCTTTCGGGTGGCGTGATTCACCAAGGTCCCGATTGGCGTTCACAGACGTGGAAGGATTCGGTACACGAGGGCTATGCCAGCCAGGCGCTCGATCCGCTTCAGGATACGCCGATCCTCATCGGTTCTCTTGAGGGCGATGCTCCGCTCATCGGTGCCGCCGAACACCTTCTTGCGTCGTTGAAATAAACATAGCTACCAAGTGCGCCTTCTGAGGTGCCGCAGATTGACGTGAAAGAGGAGCGAAGCGTACTTCGGTACGCGAGCGACGGTTTGAACGTCAAGGTGCGGTGTCTCAGAAGGCTGTTTTTGAGAAAGGTTGAGTCGAACATGACCGTTGATCCTTTGATCCAGTCCCTGAAGGGCAAGCTCGTCGTGAGCGTTCAGGCGTATATGGGCGAGCCGCTTCGTACGCCTGAGACCATGGCTCAAATGTCTCGCGCTTGCGAGCTCGGCGGCGCCGCCGCCATTCGCTGCCAGGGCCTTGCCGACATTGCCGCCATTAAGGGTCGCTGTGAGGTTCCTGTTATCGGCCTGTGGAAGGATGGGCACGAGGGCGTTTACATCACGCCGACGCTGCGCCACGCTCGCGCCTGCGTTGCTGCGGGTGCCGATATCGTGGCGATCGACGCCACCGATCGTCCGCGTCCCGATGGCAAGACCGTCGAAGATACTTTCCGTCCGCTGCACGAGGAGGGCGTGCTCCTGATGGCCGACTGTGCCACCATCGAGGATATTCGTCGTGCTGTCGACATGGGCTTCGACCTGGTGTCCACCACGCTGTCTCATGGTGTTGCCGCCATCGACTGCACCATGGCCGATGGCCCCGATCTGCCGCTCCTGCGTCAGGCGACCGAGGAATTCCCCGGCCTTCCCATCATTTGCGAGGGTCGCGTGCATACGCCCGAGGAGGCTCGCGCCGCGATCGATGCTGGCGCCTGGGCCGTTGTCGTCGGCACCGCCATCACGCACCCCACGAGTATTACGAGTTGGTTCAAGGCTGCGCTTGAGGCGTAAGACAGGCCTCGTATCCGCTCGGGGCGGTATACTCAATATAGGCAATTGACCGCGCGGGATCCGGGTTGCTGGGTCCCGCGCTTGTTTTCGGGAGGCAACACATGCAAAAGGGAGATGCCATGGATGCGGCGGAGCGCTCGGAGCGCATCCCCGATATCGTCATCATCACCGGAATGTCCGGATCAGGCCGCACACAGGCCATGCACGTGTTCGAGGACATGGGCTATTTTTGCATTGATAACCTGCCTCCGCGTCTCATCGCCCAGCTTGCCGAGCTCGTCGGCATCAATACGGGCGTGGGCAGGCATCTCGCCGTCACCTGCGATTTGCGTAGCCAGGGACTGTTTGACGAGTTGCTCGATGCGGTCGCCGCTCTCGAAGAGCGCGAGATGAGCTGCGACATCGTGTTCCTGGAGGCTTCTGACGAGGTGCTGATTCGTCGCTACAGCGAAAATCGCCGCCGTCATCCCATTGCCAAGCCGGGGGAGACTACGGCCGATGCCATTCAGCGCGAGCGCCTTCAGCTGCAGGGCGTGCGCGACCGAGCCGATATGATTATCGACACGAGCCGTCTGCGCACCTCTGCGCTGCGCAACAAGCTGCGTATGGCATTTTCCGAGCTGTCCGACCAGCAGCTTATGGATGTCCACGTGTTCTCGTTTGGCTTTAAGCACGGCATGCCCGTCGAAGCGGATATTATGATCGACGTCCGCTTCCTGCCCAATCCGTTCTACGATCCCGAGATGCGCACGATGACCGGTCTCGATAAAAAGGTCTCCGATTTTGTTCTGGACCATCCCAAGACGCAGGAGTTTTGGAAGGCTTGGACACAGCTGCTCGATACGGTCATGCCCGGTTATATCGCGGAGGGTAAGCCGCAGCTTTCTATCGCCATCGGCTGCACGGGCGGCCAGCACCGCAGCGTTGCCATTGCCGAGGCCACGGCCCGTTACCTGGAAGGCGCTCAGTATCATGTGAGCATCTCCCACCGCGACCTGTCGCGCGCCAACACGAAGGCATAGGCCTGCATGTCGTTTACCGCTGAGGTGCGCGACGAGCTTGCGCGCTGCGAACCCGAATGTGAATACTGCGACTTGTCGACGCTTGCCGCCCTCACGCGCGTGAGCGGTACGCTCTCGCTTACCGGCTCTGGGCGGTATCGTTTGACGGTTGCGACTGAGACGGGAGCCGTCGCGCGCACGATGATCACGCTGACGCATCGTATCCTTAAGCTCAAAACGGAGTTCACCGTCCGTAAATCTGTATTGCATAAGGTTCGAAACTACCTCATCACCTTGCCTGATCAGCCAGACCTGGATAAGGCCTTGGTTCTGCTGGGTATCCTCGAACGTAGGGGAGGACTTGTCGCCGGCGTACCCCGACATATCGTTGCCCGTCCTTGCTGTAGACTTGCCTATATCCGCGGCGCGCTCATCGCGGGCGGCTTCGTGGCCGATCCACGCGGCGATTTTCATTTGGAGATTGCTGTGCAGGGCGAGCAATATGCCAAGGGGCTTTGCGATCTGTTGGAGCAGATTAGGGTCCATGCTCGTGTTAATGCACGGCGGGGGTCATATGCCGTGTACATTAAGAGCGCCGAGGAAATCGAGCATCTATTAAAGCTGATTGGCGCCAAGCGCAGCGTTGCCGAGATTGAGGAGGCGCGCGCGGTCAAGTTGGTTAAGAACGATGTGAACCGTCGCGTGAACGCCGAGCTCGCCAACCAGACCAGAAGCGCCGGTGCCGCCCAACATCAGCTTGCGCTTATCGATGAGCTCGAGCAGCGTGGCCTTCGTGATGCGCTTCCGGATGCCTTGGCGGTCTTTTGCGACCTGCGCGAGCGCTATCCCGATCTGTCGCTGCGTGATTTGGGGGAGATGGCTGACCCTCCCTTGTCGAAGTCAGCCCTCTACCATCGTGTTTTACGGCTTGAAAAGCTCATTGAAGCAAACAGGTAGTTTGAAGTAACGACTTATATATGGATTTAGCTGCTATTTTAGTATTTAAAACGTTTTAACTTAAATTTGATTTTCAATTTCGAGCATTCTCGTGAAATTCAAGTCAAAAAAAAGGTATATTAGGCGAGTGGTTAGTTTGTGGGCCTCAACGGCGGGCGCTGTAGCTCGCGGGGGCCTTACGAAAGGAGACACAATGGCAGTAAAGGTTGCTATTAACGGCTTCGGTCGCATCGGTCGTCTGGCTTTCCGTCAGATGTTCGGTCATGAGGGCTCCGAGATCGTCGCTATCAACGACCTCACCTCTCCCGATATGCTCGCTTACCTGCTGAAGTACGACTCCACGCAGGGCAACTACGCTCGCGATCACGAGGTCGTTGCTGGCGAGGATTCCATCACCGTTGACGGCAAGGAGATCAAGATCTACAAGGAGGCCGACGCTAACAACCTGCCTTGGGGCGACCTTGACGTCGACGTCGTTCTCGAGTGCACCGGCTTCTACACCAGCAAGGCTAAGGCTCAGGCCCACATCAACGCTGGCGCCAAGAAGGTCGTCATCTCCGCTCCGGCCGGCAGCGATCTGCCCACCATCGTGTACAACGTCAACCATGAGACGCTGACCGCTGAGGACAACATCATCTCCGCTGCTTCCTGCACCACCAACTGCCTCGCCCCGATGGCCAAGGGTCTGAACGACTTCGCTCCCATCGTGTCCGGCATCATGACCACCATCCACGCCTTCACCGGCGACCAGATGCCGCTCGACGGCCCGCAGCGCAAGGGCAACTTCCGTCGCTCCCGCGCCTGCTCCGAGAACATCGTCCCGAACACCACGGGCGCTGCCAAGGCCATCGGCCTGGTTCTCCCCGAGCTCAACGGCAAGCTCATCGGTGCCGCCCAGCGCGTCCCGACGCCGACCGGCTCGCTGACCAACCTCTACGCCGTCGTTGACAAGAAGGTCACCGTCGACGAGGTCAACGCTGCCATGAAGGCCTACGCCGAGACCATCCCCGAGACCTTCGCCTACAACGAGGACCAGATCGTCTCCCGCGACATCGTCGGCGAGACCCACGGCTCCATCTTCGACGCCACTCAGACCATGTGCTCTGACCTCGGCAACGGCCAGACCCTCGTTCAGGTCACCTCTTGGTACGACAACGAGAACTCCTACACCTCTCAGATGGTCCGCACCATCAAGTACTTCGAGAAGTTCGTTGCTTAATTTAGCTTTTAGCGAATAGCTCGTTGAGCGTCTAAAGAAGGGCGCGGCCTTATAGGGCTTACACCCTAGGGTCGCGCCCTTTTTATAAGAAATCGTCTGCCGTAATGGGAGGCAGACACGTACGAAAGGTAGAAGCAAACATGGCCTTTACCAAGAAGACCGTCCGCGACATCGATGTCGACGGAAAGCGCGTTCTCGTCCGCGTTGACTTTAACGTGCCTATCAAGGATGGCGTCGTTGGCGACACCACCCGTATCAAGGCTGCCCTGCCCACCATCAACTACCTCGTTGAGCACAACGCTCGCGTCATCCTCATGAGCCACCTCGGCCGTCCCGAGGGCACCGGCTTCCAGCCCGAGCTGTCCCTCGAGCCCGTCGCCAAGAAGCTCGCTGAGCTCTCTGGTCTCGACGTTGCCTTTGTCGCTGACACCTACGGCGAGAAGGCTGCTGAGGCTGTCGCCGCCGTCGAGCCGGGTAAGGTCCTCGTTCTCGAGAACGTCCGTTTTGACAAGCGTGAGAAGAAGAACGATCCCGAGATCGCCAAGAAGCTCGCTTCCTATGGTGACGTCTTCGTTCTCGATGCCTTCGGCACCGCTCACCGCGCCCAGGGTTCCGTCGTGGGCCCCGCCGCTTACCTGCCTGCCGTCGCCGGCTTCTTGCTCGAGAAGGAGGTCGACACGCTGACCGGCATCTTCGCCGAGCCCGAGCGCCCCTTCGTCGCCATCGTCGGCGGTTCCAAGGTTTCCTCCAAGATCGGCGTTCTCGATCACCTCATCGACTCCGCTGACACCCTGATCATCGGTGGCGGCATGGCCTACACCTTCTTCCTGGCTCAGGGCCTGTCCGTTGGTCAGTCCCTCAAGGAAGAGGACTGGGTCGAGCGCGCCGGCGAGATGCTCAAGAAGGCCGAGGAGAAGGGTGTCAAGATCCTACTCCCCATCGACAACCGTGTTGCCGATCACTTTGGCGAGGACGCTGTCCCCGAGGTTGTTGCTTCCGACGCTATCCCCGACGATCGTGAGGGTATGGACATCGGTCCCAAGACCGAGGAGCTCTATGCCGAGGCTGTCAAGGGCGCCAAGACCGTGTTCTGGAACGGCCCCATGGGCGTCTTCGAGTTTGACAACTTTGCTCACGGCACCCAGGCTATCGCCGAGGCTCTCGCCGAGGCTGACTGCACCTCGATCATCGGCGGTGGTGACTCTGTCGCAGCTGTCAACAAGTTCAACCTGGCCGACAAGATGAGCTGGATCTCCACCGGTGGTGGCGCTTCCATGGAGCTCGTCGAGGGTAAGGCCCTGCCCGGAGTGGAGGCGCTTCTCGATGCCTAATCGCACCCTTCTTATCGCTGGTAACTGGAAGATGAACAACGACGTCGCCGAGGCCGCCAAGCTCGCCGACGAGCTGGCTCAGGCTCTGCCCGAGGTTCCGGCTGGCGTCGAGGTGCTCGTCTGCCCTCCGACCATCGACATCACCACGGTTCATGACCGCATTCAGGCTGCCCCCATCGCCCTCGGTGCACAGAACGTGTACTGGGAGGCCAAGGGTGCCTTCACGGGTGAGTCCTCTTGCGACATGCTCAAGTCCGCTGGCTGCACCTACTGCATCATCGGTCACTCCGAGCGTCGCGACTACTTCCACGAGACCGACGAGGACCAGAACAAGAAGGCCAAGGCTCTCGTTGCCGCCGGCCTTGTTCCCGTCTTCTGCTGCGGCGAGTCCCTTGAGGTCCGCGAGGCCGGCACCTATGTCGAGCACGTCGTGAACCAGGTCAAGGCTGGCCTTGCTGGTCTTGAGATCACCTGCCCCAAGCAGGTCGTCGTCGCCTATGAGCCCATCTGGGCCATCGGCACCGGCAAGACCGCTACCGCCGAGGATGCTCAGGAGGTCTGCGGCGCTATCCGTGAGACCCTCAAGGAGATGTTCGGCGAGGAGCTCGCCAACGGCATCCGCGTTCTCTACGGTGGTTCCGCCAAGCCCGGTAACATCGCCGAGCTCGTCGCCAAGCCCGACGTTGACGGCGCCCTCGTGGGCGGCGCTTCGCTCAAGGCTGCCGACTTCGCCTCTATGGTCGTCAAGGCAGGCGAGTAGGACATATGGCACAACGTCATCTTCCTGCACTCCTGATTATCATGGACGGCTGCGGCCTGGCTCCGGCTGATGGCGAGAACGCCGTCGCCGCTGCCAAGACGCCCTTCCTTGATGGCCTGTACGAGAAGTATCCTCACACCACGCTCGGTGCTTCGGGCGAGGACGTGGGCCTTCCCGACGGCCAGATGGGCAACTCCGAGGTGGGTCACCTCAACATCGGTGCCGGTCGCATCGTGTTCCAGGAGCTTTCGCGCATCAACAATGCCATCAAGGACGGCTCCATCGCCAAGAACGAGGTTTTCGTCAAGGCCATGGACGATGTCAAGGCTGACGGCAAGACTCTCCACCTCATGGGCCTTATGAGCCCTGGCGGCGTTCACTCCCACATGAACCACGTCGAGGCTCTGGTCAAGATGGCTGCCGAGCACGGTGTCAAGACCGTTCGCGTCCACGCCTTCATGGATGGCCGCGACGTTGACCCGCAGTCCGGTGCCGGCTACATGAGTGAGTTCTGCGCCTTCCTGGCTAAGATCTCCGAGGAGACCGGTTGCGACGCTCGCGTTGCCACCGTCTCGGGCCGTTATTGGGCCATGGACCGCGATAATCGTTGGGAGCGCATCCAGCGCGCCTGCGACGTCATGGTCAATGCGTCCGATGCCGATGTCGACCCCGTTGCCGGTATCAAGGCCTACTACGAGAAGGATCCGCGCGGCGACGAGTTCGTCGAGCCCTTCGCTGCCCACAATGAGGGCATCCACAAGGGCGACGCGGCCATCTTCTTCAACTTCCGTCCCGACCGCGCCCGTCAGATGACCCGCGTGTTCACGGACAAGGAGTTCGACGGCTTTGAGCGCGAGCAGATCAAGCTCTCGCACTTTGTGACGATGACCGAGTACGATCCGACGTTTGACGTCGAGGTCGCCTTCCCCAAGACGTTCCCGGAGAACGTCCTAGCCGACGTCATCGCCGCCAATGGCCTGAAGCAGCTGCACACTGCCGAGACCGAGAAGTACGCCCACGTGACGTTCTTCCTCAACGGCGGCATCGAGGAGCCCAAGGAGGGCGAGGAGCGCGTGCTCGTCGCTTCCCCCAAGGTCGCTACCTACGATCTGCAGCCCGAGATGAGCGCTCCCGAGGTTACCGAGAAGCTTGTCGCCGCCATCAACGAGGACCGCGCTGATTTCTATATCGTGAACTTCGCGAACTGCG
>URTD01000045.1 GCA_900550735.1 uncultured Collinsella sp. | reverse complement strand
GGGCCCGCTGGGCGTTCCCACCGAGATGGCCGAGGGCCCCTGCGCCGTCATTGGCGGCGGCGTCGGCCTGGCAATTGCCTTCCCGGTCGCCAAGCACCTGGTCGAGACCGGTCACGAAGTTCACGCCATCATGGGCGCCCGCACCAAGGACCTCCTGCTCATGGAGGACCAGTTCCGCGAGCTCCTCGACGAGGACCACATCCACATCACCACTGACGACGGCTCCTACGGCGAGCAGGGCGTTGTCACCGCTCCGTTGGAGCGCCTGCTGCAGGACAAGGCCGTGAGCCAGGTCTTCTGCGTCGGCCCCGTTCCGATGATGAAGTTCTCGACCCTCACCGCCCAGAAATACGACACCCCCATCACCGCGTCCCTCAACCCCATCATGGTTGACGGCACCGGTATGTGCGGCTGCTGCCGCGTCGAGGTGGGCGGCGTAACCAAGTTCGCTTGCGTCGACGGCCCCGACTTCGATGCCACCCTGGTCGACTGGGATGACCTTCGTGCCCGCCAGGCCGCTTACCGTTCCGAAGAGGGCGAGTCCCTCAAGGCCTATGAGGAAAAGAGCTGCGCATGCCACTAGTTAACGGTCGTTTCGTTGCCGATATGAAGTCGCCCCGCACCCCCGATAACGAGGAGCCGGCTGCCGAGCGCGCCTGCGACTTCCGCCCCGTCGACAAGGGCTTCACCGAGGAGATGGCGCTGGCCGAGGCCGAGCGCTGCCTCAACTGCAAGAAGCCGTTCTGTGTTGAGGGCTGCCCCGTCAACATCAACATCCCCCGCTTTATCGAGCAGATCCGCGCGAAGGACTTCGGCGGCGCTCTCGATACCATCCGCGAGGACTCCATGCTTCCCGCCATCTGCGGCCGTGTCTGCCCGCAGGAGAACCAGTGCGAGGGCAAGTGCATCCGTGGTAAAAAGTCCGAGCCCGTGGCCATCGGCCAGCTCGAGCGCTTCCTGGGTGATCGCCCCGAGCTCGCCTCCACGCCCAAGATGGCCCCCAAGAACGGCAAGAAGGTCGCCGTCGTCGGCTCCGGCCCGTCCGGCATCACCTGCGCCGGCGAGCTCGCCCGTAACGGCTTTGACGTTACCGTCTTCGAGGCCTTCTTCACCGGCGGCGGCGTGCTGGTCTACGGCATCCCCGAGTTCCGTCTGCCCAAGGCGGTCGTCAAGCGCGAGATTGACGGCCTGGAGGACATGGGCGTCAAGTTTGAGTACAACTCCGTCGTGGGCAACATGGCCACGGCCGAGGAGCTGTTCGAGCAGGGCTTCGACGCCATCTACGTGGCGACCGGCGCTGGCCTGCCCAAGTTCCTCAACGTCCCCGGCGAGAACCTGCCCAACGTCTTCTTCGCAAACGAGTACCTCACCCGCGTGAACCTGATGAAGGCCAACAAGTTCCCCGAGTACGACACCCCCACCAAGCACGGCAAGAACGTCGTCGTCTTTGGTGGCGGCAACGTGGCTATGGACGCCGTCCGTACCGCCAAGCGCCTGGGCGCCGAGCACGCCATCATCGCCTATCGTCGTACCGAGGACGAGATGCCCTGCCGTCGCGCCGAGCTGCACCATGCCAAGGCCGAGGGCATCGAGGTTCTGCCGCTCGTTTCCCCGCTCGAGTTTGTCGCTGGCGAGGACGGCTCCGTGTGCGCCGTCAAGGTCCAGAAGATGGAGCTCGGCGAGCCCGACGAGTCCGGCCGTCGTCGCCCGGTGCCCATCGAGGGCGCCATCGAGGAGATTCCCTGCGACGTCGCAATCTCGGCTATCGGTACCAACGCCAACCCCTTCGCAAAGAAGATCGGCGGCAAGATGGAGCTCAACAAGTGGGGCTACATCATCGCCGACGAGGAGACCGGCCAGACCACCGATCCCCGCATCTGGGCCGGCGGCGACATCGTCACCGGTGCCGCTACGGTCATTCTGGCGATGGGCGCCGGCAAGAAGGCCGCCGCTTCCATCACCAAGAGCCTGCTGGGCGAGTAATCACCCTCAACGCTAGCCATCAAACGGCAAAGTCCCCGTCGAGCACACGCCCGGCGGGGACTTTTTCTATGCCGATCGCCCGACCACCACGATGGGGACAGGCACCTTTGTGATGGTTTTGGTCGGTTAGCCTTCGAGCTGCGCCACCTTGTAGCGGTAGGCTGCGGCGATGACGTCCTTGCAGCCTTCGCGGCCCAGCTTGGCGCGGTTGACGACGATGTCTTTACCGCTCGTCATCTTCCACTTGCCGGCGCTATAGCGCTTATAGAACGCCTCGCGCGCCTTCTGCTGCTGTTTGACCAGCTTGGCGCCCTTCTTTTTGTTAAGGCCACGCTTCTTGCGCACAATCTCGACGCGGTCCTCAAAGGGTGCGGTCACCAACACGGCAATGTGGTTGGGGTTGTTGCGCAGCAGGTAATCGGACAGACGGCCTTCGATAATGCAGCTCTCGGTCTCGCCCAGATCCAAAATCACCTGGCTCATCTTTTGGAACAACTTATCCGAGTACGAACGCGCATCGTAGCGGTCGGGCAGAAACGCCATGTTCTCCACGGCCAGACGCTCGTCATAGGCGGCCATCTTATCGAGCGACTCACCCGCACGCAGCGACGCACGCACCAGCAGCTCGTTGTCATACAGCGGAATCCCCAACTCGTCGGCAAGCATGCGACCAATCTCGTGGCCCTCGGCGCCAAAGTCGCGCGCGATGGTAATGACCACAGGACTCTTCTTGTTCTCCAGATCGCTCATCGCGATTCCTTTCTCTATGTGACAAAGGGACTGTCCCTTTGCCACATTCTACGCTGCCACCATTCGCCTCTGATATGCGCGAACCAGCAGCGAGATACCAAAGTTGAGCACAAAGTACATCGCAAACACCAGGCCGTAGAGCATAAGCACCTGCGACAGGTCGATCGCGTGGGCCATCACCACGTTTGCCGTGTACATGAGCTCGGCCACGTTAATGCCCGAAAGATACGAGCTGTCCTTAATGACGGTCGTGCACTGGCTAAACAGCGCCGGAATGATCGTCTTAAACGTCTGCGGCAAAATGATGTAGCGCATGGTGGCAAAGAAGCCGAAGCCCTGGCTCTGCGCTGCCTCAAACTGGCCGCGCGGAATCGAGTTGAGGCCGCCGCGCACAATCTCGGCCATAACAGCGCTGGTAAACAGCGTAAAGGCGATGGTCGAAATCACAATGTCCAAACCCTGCACCGTAAAGTAGATAAAAAGGATCCACAGCAGGTTCGGCGTGCAACGGAACAGCTCGATATAGGCACTCACCAAAATACGGAACGGGCGGGGCGCATAGCTTTTAACAAGCGCCAGCACCGTGCCAAAGATGAGCGAGAAAAAGATCGACAGCGCCGAGATCTCGATCGTCTTAACAAAGCCGCCCCAAATGTAGAGCAGGTTGGACGCGTTGAAGATTTCCATGCGCTAGGCCTCCTCTACGTTGTCGAGCCCCAGCTCGGCCAGGCTCACGCCGCGCGGACGCTCCTTGGAGCGGCGCTCGAGCCACTGCACCAGCATGGCGAGCGGAAAGCAGATGATGAAGTACATAAGGCAGCAGACGATGTATCCCTGCAGGTAACCGTACAGACTCACAAAGTTGTCGGAACGGTACATAAGGTCGCCGCCGGCCACAAGTGCCAGCACCGACGTGTTCTTGACCAGGTTGAGCGCCTGGTTACACAGCGGCGGCAGAATGATCTTGAACGTCTGGGGCAGCACGATGTACCAGTATGCCTGCGCACGGGTGAAGCCCTGGCTCTGGGCCGCCTCCATCTGACCGCGCGGAACCGCCTCGATACCAGTGCGGATGACCTCCGAGATGTAGGCCGCGTGATACAGACCCACACCCAAGAAGCCCAGCACGAACGGCGCGATGCGCACCGGCTGGTCGGCACCGGTTATGGCCTGCAAAAACTGCGGACCGGCCATGTACATAAAGAGCACCTGCACGGGCAACGGGGTGTTCTGGTAAAACTCCACGTACACGCGGCTTATGGCGCGCAGCACGCGCGAGCGAGTGGTAGAGAACACGCCCAGCAGCGTGCCCAGCACCAGCGACAACAGCAGGCCGGCAACGACCACCTGCAGTGTCACGCCAAAGCCCTCCCAGAAGGGCCCCATGTTTTGAAATGTCGTCGACCAACGGTCGGCGTCAAATAATCCTTCGAGCATTTGATTCCTTCCTTGGACGATGCGCCTATACAAGACCCCAGGTCTTGACCTCTTGGTCGAGCCAGCCGTCGGCTAGGCGGTTGCAAATCACCCGATCGACCACGGCCGAAAGGTCGCAGCCCTTCTTGGTCGCCACGCCGTAGCCCTGCTCGCCAAACTTGACCTCGGGCTGCAGCAGCTCAACGGTCTCGTTCATATAGCCGGCCAGCGTGGAGCGGTCCATGGCAAAGACGTCGATATTGCCGGCGTCGAGCGAACTCTTGATGATGGGGTAGCCGCTAAAGGCCCTAAACTCGGGCTTGCAGCTAAAGCCGTTGTCCTTGATCATCTGCTCGATCAGGCCCTGCGTGGTGGCACCCTGGCTTACGCCAATGACCTTGCCGTCCAGGTCCTCAATCGAGGTAAAGCCCGAACGCTTCTTGACCATGAGTCCCACGTAGTCGGTGCGGTACGGCGTCGAGAAATCCCAGCTCTTCTTGCGCTCGTCGGTGATGGTGTAGGTCGCCGCGACCACGTCAAGTTGGCCGTTATCGATCAGCGGGCCGCGCGTCTTGGGCGTTACGTCAGTAAACTCGACAAGCTCCTGGGCGCGGGCCTCCTTGTAGCTCACGCCAAAGACGGCAGCAGCGATCTGGTAGCACAAATCGACTTCCATGCCCTCAAAGCGGCCCTTGGCGGTGTCGTAATAGCCGTAGCCGGGAACGTCCTTCTTAACGCCGGCATTCAGATGGCCACGCGATTTGATGGCCGCAAGCTTGGACCCCTTGTCGGAGCCCTCGCCGCTGGTGGAGTTGCCGCAACCGGTAAGCGCGGTCGCCGTCAGCGCAAGCATGCTGGCGCCAGCCAGCTGCAAAAAGTGACGGCGCGACACGGCCTCCCTCGTCATATCCGTCATGTCCATCACCGCGCCTAGTGCAGAATCTTGGACAGGAACTCGCGACAGCGCGGGTTCTCGGGGTTATCGAAGAAGTGCTCGGGCGTGCCCTCCTCCAGAATGCGGCCGTCCTCCATAAAGATGACGCGGTCGGCCACCTGGCGCGCAAAGCCCATCTCATGCGTCACGCAGATCATGGTGATGTCCTCCTGCGCGAGCTCGATCATGACGTCCAGAACTTCCTGGACCATCTCGGGGTCGAGTGCCGAGGTCGGCTCGTCAAACAGGATGATGGGCTGCTTGGTGCACAGGGCACGGGCGATGGCGATGCGCTGCTGCTGACCGCCCGAGAGATTCTGCGGATACTCGCCGGCCTTATGCGCCATGCCGACACGCTTGAGCGCGGCGATAGCGATCTCGGTCGCCTCCTCCTTGCTCTTCTTTTGTAGCTTGATGGGCGCGAGCGTCAGGTTGCCCAGCACCGTCATGTTGGGATACAGGTTGAACTGCTGAAACACCATGGAGCTATACTTGCGAGCCATCTCCAGGTGGTTCTTTTTGGTGAGCGGCGTACCGTCGATGACGACCTCGCCCGACGTGGGCTCCTCCAGATAATCGACGCAACGGATGAGCGTCGACTTACCCGAACCGGAAGGCCCGATCATTACGAGCTTCTCGCCGCGCTTGACGGTGAGGTTGATATCTTTGAGCACATGCAGGTCGCCAAAGTACTTGTTGAGATGCTTGATCTCGATCATGTCTGCCATGAATGTCCCTTCCCTGCGTTTACACGAGTTGAACTATTGTACGGAAAGAACCACGTTTTCGCAGCCCACACTACATTCCCGTAAAGAACCCGCAACCTTCCACCTGCTCGTCGGCACCTAGTCATTGGGGACAGACTTAAATGAGTACCTGCTCATTGGGCACTCATTTAAGCCCGTCCCCAATGAGCGCCCGCGGGGGACGCCCTTCCTCCAACCGCCCTTGTTGAGCATAAGTCAGCGAAAACCGTACACGCGAGCAAGGTGACGTGAAATGAAAGGGCGCAGACCTTATGGTCGCGCCCTTGAAATTGAACGTCAGATTGCCGCGTGTGCGGGTTTGCAGCGTCGAGCCGTTACGCGGTTTGGTAAAACCGCGTAACAAATTACGCCAATTTTGCTCCGACGATCTTTGCCGCGGCCGGCTTGTCGAAGTTGCCGCCGGTGGCCTTGCCGAGTGCACCCATAACCTGGCCCATCTGCTTCTTGGACGTGGCACCCAGCTCGGCGATAACCTGCTCGATCAGGGCCTCGAGCTCCTCACCCGAAACCTGCGCGGGCAGCAGGCTCTCCAGAATCTTGACCTGCTCGGTCAGGTTGTCGGTACGCTCTTGGTCGGTACCGGCCTTGATGGACATCTCCAACGTCTCGCTCGTCTGCTTAATCAAACGCTTGATCATGCTGTTGACGTCTTCCTCGGTCACATCGCGGCGCTCGTTGACCTCGATATTCTTCACCTCGGCCTTGACCTGGCGAATGATGGACAGGCGAACTTTGTCCTTGGCCTTCATGGCCGCAATCATTTCCTTCTGCAGCTCTTCGTTGGTCATCTGCAAATCCTCCTCAATAGTGCGGACGGCACTCACACGAGCGCCGCCCCATGATTACTCAGTCGTCGACGAATCGTCGGTCGAACTCTTGGTGACGCCCTTCAGGCTGACGTTGTACGGCACGTCCTTGGGCATGGGGTTAACGGTGATGTCGGCATCCTTCTTGTACTGCTCCAGCCACTCGCTGTACGCGGTGCTGGCCGCTTGCGTCTTCACCACATTGGAAACGTACTTCTTGATGGCCTTGGGCACCTGGTTGATGTCATCGACCTGATTATCGACATGGAAGTAGTCGGTGCACTTGATGATGTGGTAACCATAGGTCGACTCGACGACGTCGCTCACGTCGCCCTTGTTGAGCCCCTCGAGCGCCGTCTGGTAGCTGTCGACGAAAGTGGTGAGCTTATCCCAGCCCACATCGCCCTTCTTCTCCTTGGAACCGGTGTCCTCGGAGTACTGCTCAACGGCGTCCTCAAAGCTCAGCTCACCGGAGTTGATCTTGTCCAGGCACTCCTGTGCCTTGGCCTTGGCGGCAGCCTTGTCCTCGTCGGAAGCGTCGGAATCAACCTTGATCAGGATGTTCGACGAGCGGCGAGCATCGTTGTAGTTAGACAGGTTCTCGTTGATGTAATCGACGATCTCGCTGTCCTTGGGCTTGCTGGTGGGCGCCACGGCATCCTTGAGTTTCTGCTGCGCCAGGCTCTCCTTGAGCGAATCCTTGTAGGTGTCCTCGGTATAGCCGTAGGTCTTGAGGGTCTTCTTAAAGGCCTTGGCACCGCCCGCGCTCTTGCACGCGTCCTTCCAAGCCTTCTCGACCTCCTCGTCCGAGACGGTCACGCCGTTTTCCTTCTGCGCTTGCTGAAGCAGGATCTGCTGCGCGTAGGAGTCGATGAGCTGCTTGCGATACTTCTTGGGTGTGAGGTCGTTGTCGACCAGGTACTGCGCCCAGTCCTTGTCCTTGGTGTAGCCGTAGGACGTGCGCATACTCATGATTTGCTTGGTCACGGTGTCCTCGGTGAGGTTGGTGCCGTTGATAGTTGCAGCAACACCGCCGGTAAGCTTGTAGCTCGAGGTATCCTCTGCCTGCGACATGAGACCGGAGCATGCCATGGCCGAGACCGAGAGCAGCATCGCCAGCACGCCGATGACCACCAGGACAATCTTGACGGTCTTAGACACGTACGTCTTGCGCTGCTTCTTGCGAGAGCTGGAGGCAGCGCGGGCCTGCTGCTCGGGCGTCGGCGCGGCCTCGGAGTTCTTTTTCTTATTTGCCATAGTTGGCCTTTCGCATAACGAATCGAACAAACGCCATTGTGTCACAACGCGGCCCCCGCGACACGCTTGGTGCATTGGGGACAGGTTAATCTGCACCATTTTGGTGCAAAGGGGACAGCTCTGGCACTTGGCACTTGGGGACGTTCTTTATATGCCGGCACTTCGGGACTGTCCCTTACTGCCGGCAGAAAAGGAACGTCCCCAAGTGCCGACTCAGCCCCACCTTAGAAGTGGCGGCGGATGGCGTCGACCATGCCCTGGGGCGTGGTCTGGCCGAGCACGTCGGCTGCGGCATCGGCGTCCATAAAGATGTTCATGAGCGCCTGCAGGGCCTCGACCTGGCCGCCCGGCTCGGCAATACCCAGATTGATGACGATCTGCACCGGCACCGGAGCGCCCATGCCAGCCATAGCGTTAAATGTCACGGACGCGGCGGGCTTCACCACCGCGATATAGGGCTTGGCCACAAACCCCGGATCGGTATGCGGAATGGCAATGTTTGCCGCCGGCATGGCAAGACCCGTGGGATAGGCATCCTCGCGCGTGCGAACGGCGCCGAGCCAACCGGACGCAATGTAGCCACGTGGTGCAAGCTCGCCCTCGAGCCGCGCAAACACCTCATCCGGCGTCGCACACTCCCAATCAAAAAACACCAACTCAGGCGTAAACAGCGCTTCGTTATCCGCCATGCGCTCACCTCTCTCACCTAGTCACCTGCGACGTTCTTGAATGACCAGTCGTTAAAGACCGTTCCCGATGACTACCCAAAACAAAAGGTGGCCACGCGCGCCTTGGCGCCAATGACCACCCTGACTACTCGGCTAAATTGTACTGTGCGCCGCTAGCCGCGAGGCGCGTCAATTGCAACCTTGCCGCTCTCCAGCACGTGGACGCGGCCGTCGGCGAGCATCTGCACGACCTCGGGATACAGCACGTGCTCAATCGCGTGGATGTGCTCCTCGAGCGTGTCGACGTCCCAGCCCTCCTCAACAGCCAGCGCGCGCTGGGCGATGATGGGGCCGTTGTCGTAGATCTCGTTGGCAAAGTGCACGGTCACACCGGTTACCTTGACGCCGCGCGCAAAGGCATCGTCGATCGCATGCGCGCCGGTAAAGCTCGGCAGCAGTGCCGGATGCAAGTTGACCACGCGGTTGGGAAACGCCGCCAGCAGCGGCGTGTGCACCATGCGCATGTAACCGGCCATGACCACATATTCGCAGCCGCGCTCGAGCAGCTCGTGCGCGATGATCTCGTCGGCGGCGATGGGGTCGGCATAGACATCCTTGGACAGCGTGAGCGTCTGGATGCCCGCGCGCTCAGCGCGCTGCAAACCCTTAGCCGAAGGACGGCTCGACACCACAAGCTCAATCGAAGCGTTGAGCTTGCCGGCGGCGATCAGATCGATCAGCGCCTGCAGGTTGGTACCCGAACCGCTGATGAGCACACCGATCTTGAGCGGCTCGGCCGTATCGGTGCCGGTCGGACGGGTGTAGGGCACAAAGCCCAGGCTCGCGGCAGCAGCCATCTGCTCGTTAGCGCTCATCGGAGTACACGACCTTACCGGAGCCCTCGACGCACTCGCCCACGCGGAACGGCTTCTCGCCCAGCGCGACCAGGGCCTCGGTCACGGCAGCCTCGTCCTCGGGGGCGACGATCAGGCACAGGCCAACGCCCATGTTGAAGGTCTTGCATGCCTCGTTGGGCGCGAGCTCGGCCTGGCGCGACACGTAGGTGATGACGGGCGGAACGTCCCAACCCATCTCGGCGCCGTTGCGGGTGACCACGGCGTCGACGTCGTCGGCGAGCGCGCGGTTGAGGTTCTCGGTAATACCGCCGCCAGTGATATGGGCGATGGCGTGCACGTTGGCGCCGCCGCGCAGCAGCTCCAGAATCGGCTTGACGTAGATGCGCGTGGGAGCCAGCAGGGCGTCTGCCAGCGATGCGCCGCCGAGTTCCTCGAGCGGACGGCTCAGCTCCTCGGCCTTAGCGGCGGCCTCGGGCGTGCCCGGCTTAATACCGTCGACGCCAATGACCTTACGCACGAGCGAGTAGCCGTTGGAGTGCACGCCGGTGGAAGGCAGGCCCAGGATCACGTCGCCGGGACGGACATTCGCGGGGTCGAGCATCTTGGGACGGTCGACGACGCCCACGGTAAATCCGGCAAGGTCGTAGTCGGCAGGAGCCATGACGCCGGGGTGCTCGGCCATCTCGCCGCCCACGAGCGCGCAGCCCGCGAGCTTGCAGCCGTCGGCCACACCCTTGATGATCTTTGCCATGTGCTCGGCCTCGATGTGGCCGATGGCAACGTAGTCCAGGAAGAACAGCGGCTCGGCACCCGAAGCCAGAATGTCGTTGACGCACATAGCAACCAGGTCCTGGCCCACCGTCTCGTGACGGTCCATGATCTGGGCGAGCACGAGCTTGGTGCCCACGCCGTCGGTACCGCTAATCAGAATCGGGTCTTCCATATCCTTAAGCGCGGCAGCCGAGAACAGGCCACCAAAGCCACCGATGCCGCCGATGACCTCGGGACGGTTGGTGTCCTTAACCATCTGCTTAATAGCGTCAACGGCGCGGCCGCCCTCGGCGGTATCGACGCCGGCATCCTCATACGTCACATGCTTGCTGTCGCTCATCTGAGCCTTCCTCTCCCACTACCGTGGCGCCGCCCGGGCGCCAAACGGTGCTCATAGTTGCGTTCATTTCGGCGCGCGCCATAACAACGCGCGCCGTCATATCAACAAAACAGCAGGTAAAACCTACCAAAATAAACCTGTCCCTTTTTGGCAGGTTTTAGGCCTCGCCGTGTTCCTCTTCCCAGCTGCGATCGTCGTATTTCTCGACCACGGCGTCGTCATCAAAGTGCAGCGGCTTGTCCAGGTTGCGGGGCTTAAAGCCCTCCATGAACTTGTCGCGGCCAAAGCTCTCGGGAATCGCCACGGGGTAGCGGCCGGTAAAGCACGCATCGCAGTAACCGCCCTTGGGCATGACCTTAAGCAGGCCCTCGACCGAAAGGAAGGCCAGCGAATCGGCGCCGATATACTCGCAAATCTCGTCGACCGTCTTGTTGGCGCTGATAAGCTGCGACTGCACGTCGGTATCGATACCGTAGAAGCACGGCCAGATGACCTCGGGCGAGTTGATGCGGATATGAATCTCCTTGGCGCCGGCGTTGCGCAGCATCTTGACGAGCTGCACCATGGTGGTGCCGCGCACGATGGAGTCGTCGATGACGACCAGGCGCTTGCCCTCGATGTTGTCACGCAGCGGGTTGAGCTTCATACGCACGCCCATGGCACGCAGCTCCTGCGTAGGCTCGATAAACGTACGGCCCACATAGCGGTTCTTGATGAGGCCCTCGCCAAAGGGAATGCCACTCTCGTGCGAATAGCCCTCCGCGGGCGGCAGGCCGGAGTCGGGCACGCCGATGACCAGGTCGGCCTCGACGGGCTCCTCATGTGCCAGCTGACGACCCATGTCATAACGGCAGGCGTAGACGCTCTTGCCGTTCATGATGGAATCGGGGCGAGCAAAGTAGACCTGCTCAAAAATGCAGTTAGCAGGCTCTTCGGCGGCAGGCACGCCCTGCTCGGACACAAGGCCCTCGGCGCTGATGCGCAAAATCTCACCGGGACGGACGTCGCGGACGTACTCGGCGCCCACGATATCGAGCGCGCAGGTCTCGGAGGCAACGACCCAGCCGCCGGCGCGCGTGAACGGCTTGGCGTTGCGCCCCAGGCCGGCGAGGCCGTTGTGCGCGAGCATGCCCGCCCACATGATGTTGGCGCGCGCGTCGTAGTCCTCGGGGTCCGCGAGCACGCGCGGCGCCTCGGCGCGGATGGTGTTCATGAGCGACAGGTTCAAGTTGTCAGTCACGGGCACCGCGCCCACGTCGTCGAAG
>URTD01000044.1 GCA_900550735.1 uncultured Collinsella sp. | reverse complement strand
TAGCAAAGCCAGGCGACGCGCGGCCGACGGCTCTATCATCACCAAGAGCTTTGAGGACCTGGCCGCGCTCCATGCGGCAAGCCCCGTGCCCATCGTGGTGGGCGGCGGCGTCAAGACGGCCGACCTTCCGCAGCTCAAGGCTACCGGCGTCGACGGCTTCTTTGTGGTGAGTGCCGTCTGCAGCGCCGATGACCCCTACGCCGCGGCCAAGGAGCTCGTAGACACCTGGCAGCAGGCATAGGCATAAGCCGAGCAGTTGCTCCGCGGCCCCATAACTTCAGCAATGGAAAACGCATCCCAGTTTGGACGTCCATTCTGGGATGCGCTTTCCGCTGAGCACGCGGCAGTTTGCCCTACTCTGCCAGATATGCCTCCAGTGCCGGCAAGGTCGCCTCCGCATCGCGGCGACCAATCTGGTAGATGCGTTCAAGTTCATCGGGCTCGCGACACAGCGACGGCACCTTCACCGATTCGCTCGGCCGCACCACAAAGATCTCGCCGGCAGCCTCGCGACGTGCCAGGTCATCGAGCGTGGTATTGTAGACCTCATGCCGATGCTCAAGCGCTGCGACAAACTCCGGATAGTGACGGAACACGCGTCGCAGCATGGGCATCACGCTGTTGGGCTGCTTCACAAAGCCCGCTGGCTGCGTGAGTACCACGATATTGCGGTCATACCCCTGCGCAAACAGCCATGCGCTGGGAATAGAATCAGCCACGCCACCATCCAGATACTTATGCCCGTCAATAGCAACGGGACGCGTCGCCACGGGAATTGCCGACGACGCCCGGATCCACTCGATATCGCGCTCGTCGCCATACGGCAGATCGTGATAGACGGCCTTGCCCGTCTCGATATCGGTACACACGCACGTAAACCGCATGGGGCAGGCGCGATATGTCTCCAAATCGATGGGATCGCGCTCGATGGGCACCTCGTGATAGGCAAAATCGGCATTGAACATGTCGCCGGTTCGCAACCAGCTCGTCACGCTCGCATAGCGCTTATCGGCACAATAGGCTTTGTTGTAGCGAATGGCGCGGCCGATCTGGCGCGATTTAAAGTTGTAGCCAAACGCCGCGCCCGCCGAGACACCCACCATATGGTCGCAAGTTAAGCCATGCTCCATCCATACGTCGAGCACGCCCGCCGTATACATGCCGCGGTAGCCGCCTCCCTCGAGTGCCAGCCCCACCGTGCGCGTCGTATTTGACTGTGCCATGCGACCATCTCCGTCCCCGCAAATTCAAACGGAACAAGTATACCCGTCAACATATATCGTCTCAGTCGCATTTTCATCGAACATCGCATCGTCGCGCCACCGCCTGTCGAACAATAGCCGCCCACAGCATGTGCACCCATATATAATTGTGTGCTGTTGTTTACACTACTCAGCTGTTATCAACAGCGAACATTAGCCGACAAATTAACTCAACAACGCAGCAAGGCGGGGGCCTGGATACACGCAAAACGCCGAGCAACGACGCGTGTACACAACAAACTCGCCCGACGCAATCCGCCCCGACCTCAGAAAGCCGCTTAGAACATGGATACTGTCAGCAATTACACCGAAACGCTCGAAAAGACCGTCCGTGACCTTCTCGAGCGGCAGAAGGATCTGATCAGGACTGCCTTTACCGACCAGCTTACTGGGCTTGGCAACCGTGGCGGCTTTGCCCGTTCCCTCGAGGAGCTCTGGGAGCAGGACGCCCCGTTACCATGGCGTTCATCGATATCGACAATCTCAAGCACTGCAACGACGTCTTTGGGCATGACGAGGGCAACCGCTATATCTTGCAGGTAAGTCTCTATCTTAAGCTGTATATGAAGGTGGGCGAAGCGGCGTTTCGCATAGGCGGCGACGAGTTTGCCATCCTATCTACGATTGCAACCGAGGACGACCTCGCCGAACGTCTGAAACACTGCCGAACGGTTCTGCTCAAAAACAACGATTCCGAGATGCCCCGCTCGTTTAGCTACGGAGTGTCACATGCCGACCCTGCCCTGGGCGAAGCTTCCAATCGCATGACGCTCGATGCCGACCATCGCATGTACGACTACAAGCTACGTCATGCCATGCACCTCGATCGACGCAATATCACGCAAGTTCACGCCGACGACTTCGAAATAAGCGATCGTATTTTTGACGCCTTTTCGATGCTCAACGAGGGCCGTTATTTCTTTATCGAGAACTTGGACAAACATCGCACCCTTTGGTCACAAGGTGCCTTGCGCGATCTTGGCCTTCCCTCGGAGCACATAGACAACTGTCGCGATTACTGGAAAACGCGCGTCCATCCCGACGACCTTGAGGCCTGCATCAACGACATCGACCAAGTCTACAACGGCACCAAGCACCGTCGCGTCATGCAGTATCGTGTGCGCAACGCCGTCGGCGACTACGTCCTTTGCCGTGCTCGCGGGTTTCGTATCGACGGCGACGGAAATGTCCCCTCGCTCTATGTCGGCGAGCTCGTCAACCACTCACTTGCCGAAACCGTCGATGCCGCCACAGGTCTCGGAACGCAGCGCATGCTGGCCAACGCCATCGACGCCTGCCGCCGCGATCGTTGCGAGACAGGGCTTATAGCGGTGCGCGTTCGTGGCACGACAAAGCTCAACGAGCTCTACGGGGCCGAGGCTGTCGACAACATGCTTGCCGAATACGCAGGCCGCATGCTGTCGATCACCCGCGGCAGGAGCCGGGTCTACCGTTCACGAAGCGTCCAGTTCGTCGTGCTCAGCAACGACCTGGACCACGAGGCATTCGAGCAACTGACCCGCCACCTTAAAGAGGCCGTTTTCGCTCCTGTTCGAATCGCAGGCGACACCATTACTCCCGTCTGTCTTGTCGTCCCGGCCTTTTACGAGCACTTAACCCATCAAGCGACCGCCGTTTTAGGCGAACTCGACCGTCGCCTTCGCACGGCCGGCGGGCTTGTCCCCAACGACAGCCTCCCCATACCCGAGGCGGAGCGCAAAAGCGCCATCGCCGAACGTATCGACTCGCTCACGGGCCTCTATCGACCCAGCGAGTTTATGCGGCGCGCCAACGCATTTCTCGAGGCAAGGCGCAACGGCACCTGGTGCATCGCCACGGTCGACATGGGCCACATGCGCCTGTTTAATGAATGGCGCGGCCAGGCCGAGGGCGACCGCGTACTCGCCGATGTGGGCACGGTCCTCAAGGACATCGAGAATGCCGATATGGGCGTCGCAGGGTACTGGGGCCAAGATGACTTTTGTGTACTTATCCCCTTTAAGCACATCACCGTCCATCAAATCTACAATCGCGTTCGTGAGGCAGTAGCCAGGCATGATGACGGCGTAGGTTTTTGGCCGTCCATGGGCGTTTACCCCATCGACTCCAATGAGGAAATCACCATCGATGCGCAGGCAAAGGCCATGTTTACCAATCGACGCGCAAAAAACGACTTTAAGGAGCGCATTGCCATTTTCCGCCCCGCGGAGTACGAGCGCGAAGTCGCGTTCCACCGCACGCTGACCGAATTCCAGTACGCGCTGTCAAATGGTCGCATCACGTACTATCTTCAGCCCCAGGTCGATATGGAAACCGGCGAGATTATTGGCGCCGAAGCACTCACCCGCTGGATTGACAAGGACGGCTCTCTCATTTCGCCCGCAACGTTTATCCCCGCACTCGAGGAAAGCGGCTTTGTAGTGACACTCGACAAGTACATTTGGCAGGGTGTCGCCATATGGCTTCGCGAGCGTCTCGATCGCCGTCTTCGCGTGGTTCCGGTCTCGCTTAATGTGTCGCGCGTGGATATCCTTGCCTGCGACGTTGCCGAACATATGGGGGCGCTCGCCGCCCAATACAACCTACCGCCCGAGCTCATGCGTATCGAGATCACCGAGACGGCTTATACGGGAGAATCCGAGGCCGTGGATAAGCTGACCGCGGATCTGCACACCCGCGGCTTCTCGACCTATATGGACGATTTTGGCACCGGTCAGTCCACGCTCGCGATGCTCAAGAACGTCAACGTCGACGTCATCAAGCTCGACCGCACCTTTGTGCCCACCGACCGCGATCAAGGCCGCAGCACGCAAATCATTTCATCGATGCTCGAAATGGCGCAGTCGCTCCATCTGCCCGTCGTGGTTGAAGGCGTCGAGACAAATGAGCAGGCGAACATGCTACGACAAATGGGCGCCCGCTACGCTCAGGGCTTCCTCTACTACCGCCCCATGCCGGCGAAGAATTTTGAGGCATTGCTCGATGGCGGCAATAACAACTGATACGCTCGCGCGCAAAACGCCGCCGCCGAAGGGGGCATTTGTCCCCATTGGCTAACTTATATCCCCACTTCAAACCAAATTGGGGATATGATACAAACCGTTGTTCCGCCCAAGGAGGTTATCCATCATGAACGAGTCATATCGCCTGGGCGAGCAATCGATTATTGCCTATCTTCAGCGACTTGCGAACGGCGTCTCGACCGCCGAACTCGATGTTGCCGCGCTGCCTGCTGAGCTACGCGCCGTTGGTGAGCAACTGCAAAAGACGCATGCCATCCTGCAACAAGAGCGCCAGCTGCTTGAGTGCAACGCCTATATCGATCCGCTCACCAACTTGGGCAACCGCAACGGATTCGACCGTCACGTCGAGCAACTCTGGCGCAAAGGCGATCCCTTCACCTGCGCCTATATTGACATCGACCATCTCAAGCATTGCAATGATAGGTTTGGCCACGCCGAAGGCAATCGCTATATTCTGGGCATCTGCCGCACGCTCTCCGAAACCATGGAGCACGATGAGATGCTGTTCCGTATCGGTGGAGACGAGTTTGTGCTTATCTCGCTCTCCGCAAACGAGACCGAACTCGAGCAGCGCTTGGAGCAGGTACGTGCCGGGCTGATCGAGGCGAGCTCAGGTGGCAAGGCGCCCATGATCGGCAGCTTTAGCTTTGGCTGCTCGCGCGTCGATCCACTTGCTGGCGACACGCGTCGCCAGATGACGATGGATGCCGATCGCAAAATGTATCGCTATAAGCTTATGCATCGTGTGCAGCAACCGAAAGACGATGACGCGCCGCAACGCCCAATCGTCGATCAGCTTCCCTGCAACGACCGGGTGTTCCAAGCGATCTCCATGAGCTCCGAGACGCGCTATCCGTTTATCCTCAATCTCGATACGGGAGAATCGCAATGGTCGGTTAACGCCGTGCGCGATTTTGACCTGCCCTCCCAGCACCCTTTTAACTCACTCGACATGTGGCTCGCCCGCGTTCATCCCGAGGACCGCGACAACGTACGTGCCGAGCTCGACATGGTGATAAACGGCACGTGGCACTTCCACTACATGCAGTATCGCGTAATGGATGCCACCGGAAAATACGTGCTTTGCGACTGCACGGGCTACCGCTTGGACGGCACTGATACCGAGCCCGGCATGTATGTGGGCATTATCATCAACCGAAGCTTGGCAGATACGACCGATTCCGTGACCGGCTTGGGCGATATTCACGCCCTGGTCAACGCCATTGGCGAAATGCGTCGCATGGCGCGCAAGGCTGGTTTGATCGCCATCAAAATCGACGATATCGCTCAGGTCAATGCCCGCTTTGGCTTTGATGCGGGCGACCGCGTTTTGGCAGAATGTGCCGCCTGTCTGGTGGAATGCTCGCGCGGTAAGGGTCGTATGTTCCGCTCGACGGGGCCGATGTTCGTGGCTCTTTTCGACGACTTTGATCCCGAAGAAACCGATGCGATTGCAGAGGAAATCGAGCGGTTCCTGGGTTCGCCCGTGCTCTTTGGCCCATTTGAATATCAGCCACCCATTCGCGTGGCCACGCTCCATCTGGACGGCGTCGACCGTCAGCCCGTTTCCATTTTGAACGAGCTCAAAGCGTTGCTCGGGAAAGCCGTGCAGGTGCCAGGCACCAAACTGGATTAGCACCGCGCCCACACCGCCTCCCCCATCGTGCGATAATCCTCTGCAGAAGTCACCGACAGCAGAGGGAGTTTGTGATGAAGGTTCTTTTGGTCAATGGCAGCCCCAAGGCAAACGGCAACACCGCCCGCGCACTCGCCGAGGTCGCCGAGCAACTCAATGCCGAAGGCATTGATACCGAGGTGTTTCAGCTGGGCACCAAGCCCATTCGCGACTGCATTGGCTGTGGTCAGTGCGGCAAGCTCGATTGCCGCTGCACCTTTGACGATGACGTGGTGAACGAGCTGATCGCTGCCGCCGAGCAGGCAGATGGTTTTGTCTTTGGCTCGCCCGTCTACTATGCGCACCCCAGCGGACGCATCCTTTCGGCCCTCGATCGCGCCTTCTATGCCGGCAGCAAAGCCTTTGCACACAAGCCGGGCGCTGCCGTCGCCGTTGCCCGTCGCGGCGGCACGTCGACCACCTTCGACGTGCTCAATAAGTACTTCACCATCAACCAGATGCCCGTGGTTGCTTCCACGTACTGGAACAACGTGTTTGGCGCCATGCCGGGCGAGGCCGCCCAAGACGCCGAGGGCCTGGCCACCATGCGCAACATCGGCAAGAACATGGCCTGGCTCCTGCATTGTATCGAGGCAGGACAGGCCGCCGGCATCGAAGCCCCCGAAGCCGATCGCGAGCGCACCAACTTCATCAGGTAGAACGGCGGAACAAATACATGAACGTGCAAATTTTTGGCACCAAAAAGTCTTTCGATACCAAGAAGGCTCAGCGTTATTTTAAG
Organism: uncultured Collinsella sp.; assembly: GCA_900550735.1. Taxonomy (GTDB): domain Bacteria; phylum Actinomycetota; class Coriobacteriia; order Coriobacteriales; family Coriobacteriaceae; genus Collinsella. Next base: position 5,469 of record URTD01000044.1, on the reverse strand, counting down.
GAGCGCCGCATTAAGGTGCAGTTTATCGACCTTAAGGAAAAGGAGATGAGCAAGGGCGAGCTCACGAGCGTGATGCAGGCGGTCGGCGGCATCGACAAGCTGCTCAACCCCAAGGCTAAGGACGAGGAGACGCTCGCGCTCATCCAGCACCTCACCCCTAGCCAGCGCTTCGACAAGCTGCTCGAGAACCAGCAGGTCTTGGCCGAGCCCATCGTGCGCAACGGCAAAAAGGCCACCGTCGGTTATTGCCCCGATGTATGGGGAGCCTGGGAGTAGCCTGTGTTATTTGCCGGCGCGTGGGTATAAGAGCAGGCGTTTGGCATATGATTCAACTGTAAGCCATGTCTAACAAAGGAGGGCACATGCCCAACAAACCCGTGAAAATCATCATGCTTACCGGATACCTCGGTGCCGGCAAGACCACGCTGCTCAACCACATCCTCGCTAACGACGGCGGTATCCGCGCCGCCGTGATCGTCAACGATATTGGCGAGATCAATGTGGACGCCAGCCTCATCGCCGACGGCGGCCTTTCCGAGACCGACGACCTCATCCCGCTCACCAACGGCTGCATTTGCTGCACGCTTTCGGACGACCTTGCTAACCAGCTGCAGGGCATCGCCGATTCGGGCAACTTCGATTACATCATCATCGAGGCCTCGGGCATTTGCGAGCCCATCCCCATCGCCTACACCATCTCGAGCTTCTGCGACGAGGCCAAGGTGGGCGGCGAGCCTAAGCTCGCGCTCGACAACATCGTGGCCGTGGTCGACTGTGCCCGCATGTACGACGAGTTCAACGGCGGTCGCGACCTGCTGGCTGAGGATATCGACGAGGACGACATCGAGAGCCTGCTCATCCAGCAGATCGAGTTCTGCTCCACGCTGATCCTCAACAAGACCGATACCGTGAGCTCTGAGCAGATCGCCGAGCTCAAGGCCATCGTGCGCAGCCTGCAGAAAGACGCCGTGATCGTCGAGGCCCAAAACGGCGAGGTCCCCATGGAGGAGCTGCTCGATACCGACCGCTTCGACTTTATGCGCGCCTACAACTCCGCCGCTTGGATCGAGGCCATGGAGCATCCCGAGGAGCACGACGACCCCGAGGTGCTCGAGTACGACATCGAGACCTTTGTGTACTCGCGCCGTAAGCCGTTTGACCTGCAGAAGTTCACCGATTTTGTTGAGCAGGAGTGGCCCGACGAGGTCATTCGCGTCAAAGGCCCGCTGTGGCAGACCGGCGATCCGGACATGTGCTACATGTTTGAGCAGGCCGGCCACCAGATGCGCCTGATGGAGAACGGCCTGTTTGTCGACTCGGCGCCCGAGGGCGAGAAACAGAAGATCATCGACGAGAACCCCGAGATCATGCAGATTTGGGACGACGAGACGGGCGACCGTATGACGAGCCTGTGCATCATCGGCCGTCACATGGACAAGGATGCGCTCATCGCCTCCCTCGATGCCTGCCTGACCGACTGGCACCGCGCCTAGGTTTATCCAAGCGGGTATTTTTCCGCTTACGTAACCGCCAAACCACCACGAAGGTGCCCTTCGTGGTGGTTTTTCGTTCTGAGCCAAGGAGATTCATGTTCAACATTGTGCTGTATGCGCCCGAGATTCCGGCCAATACGGGCAATATCGGCCGCACCTGCGTGGTTACCGGCGCCCGCCTGCATCTGGTGGAGCCGCTGGGGTTTTCGCTCGACGACAAGACGGTGCGTCGCGCCGGACTGGGCTACTGGCAAAACTTGGACGTGACGACCTATGCCAGCTGGGAGGATTTCCTTGCGCGTAACGGCCTCTCCCCTACCGACGAGCGTCTGCATCTGCTGACCAAAAAGGCGCGCAGGACCTATGCGCAAAGCACCTACCGTGACGGTGACTACTTGGTCTTTGGCAGCGAGAGCTCGGGCATTCCCGAGGAGCTGCTCGCCGCGGCGCCCGAGCGCTGCGAGCGCATCCCCATGCTGCGCGATTGCGACTCACTCGATAACGCCGAGACTTGGGAAGCTCACGAGGAATCGCTCGGGCATACCGAGGACAGCCACGAGGCCATCCTGCAGCAGGATATCTGCGGCAACTTCGTTAACCCCGACGACTACCGCATCAGCGCGCTCAACCTCTCCAACAGCGCCGCCATCGTCCTCTACGAGGCCCTACGCCAGGCAGGCTTTCCGGGAATGTGACAAAGGGACTATCCTTTTGCCACATTCGAGCGCCACGTCGATGGCACACACGCCTAATTGATGCTCTAGATAAAGGCCCTCACTTTTAATCAGAATTAACTAAAGTAAAATGAAGTTAAACGGCGGTGTGAAAGGAGAGCCGTGTGAAATATCTCGAGAACCCGTTTACCCCCAGTTTTGGTGAGGTTCCTGCCCATCTCGCTGGCAGACAACAGATTATTCGGGATTTGGACCGCGCCTTCTTGAGCCAGCGCAGGCGCCCAGAATTGACCTCGATCTTCTCAGGCGCGCGTGGAACCGGTAAAACCGCTCTCATGTCATCGCTCGCGACAAGGGCGGAATCCCACGGCTGGATAGCCGTAAAGACGACCGCGCTCCCGGGAATGCTTGAGGAAATCGAGTTCGGGACGAAACGCGCCGCAGCCCATCTCATCGACTCGTCCTACCACTTCGAAGTCACCGGCCTCGGAATTGCACCGCTCGGCAGCATCGAGGTCAATCGCGTTCACGATGCCTCAACCTGGCGTTATCGCATGAGCGATATCATCGACCAGCTCAACGGGGCCGGTACCGGTCTGCTCGTCACGGTTGACGAGGTGGACCCGACACTCGACGAGATGATTCAGCTCGCAGCGACGTATCAGCACTTTGTGACCGATGGGAAACGCGTCGCCCTGCTCATGGCGGGACTTCCCAACAATGTCTCGACGTTGCTGAACCACAAGACGGTCTCGTTCCTTCGCCGCGCCCAACAATATCATCTGGGTCGCATTGCCGACTATGACGTGCGCGAGGCCTTGATTCGCACAATCCAGGAAAACGATCGCCTGGCAGATGCCGAGGGAATCGATAGAGCCGTTCGCTCGATCTCTGGTTTTCCCTTCCTATTGCAACTCGTAGGCTACCGTGCCTGGGATCTCACAAGCGATTCGAAGGAAATCTCGTCACGCGACTTTGACCTGGGAATCAAAATCGCGCGCGACGAGATGGACGACCGAATCCTCGCGGCAACCTATCGGGAACTCACTGCAGAGGACAAGCGATTCCTCATCGCCATGCTCGATGACGAAGAAGAGTCCACCACCGCCGACCTTATCGAGCGCCTTAAGCGTTCGCCGCAGCAGGTCTCCCGCTACCGACGCCGCATGATAGATGCCGGCATCATCGGAGAACGAGGACGAGGGCTCGTCGCATTTGAATTGCCATTCTTCCGCGACTATCTCGCGGCTCAATGCGTGAAATAGAAATCAATGTGACAAAGAGGCAGTCCCTTTGTCACATTGCCTATAGGTAGCGACCGGTAATGCTCTTGGAGCAGGCCGCGATGTCGCCCGGCGTGCCGGCGCAGACGATTTGCCCGCCGGCGTCGCCGCCGCCTGGGCCCATGTCGATTACGTAATCGGCGTTACGGATAAGGTCGAGATCGTGTTCGATCACGATAACCGTGGCGCCCTTGGCAACGAGGCCGTCGAACACACTCAGCAACACCTGAACATCGAGCGGATGCAGGCCGATCGTGGGTTCGTCGAACACGAATACAGCATCATCCTGCACGCGGCCCATCTCGCTCGCAAGCTTTAGACGCTGTGCCTCACCGCCCGAAAGCGCCGGTGTGGGCTCGCCAAGCGTGAGATAACCCAGGCCCAGATCGTGCAAGGTCTGCAAACGCGTCTGAACTTTCTTGAGCCCCACCGTGGCGTCGATAGCCTCGTCCACACTCATATCCATGAGCTGCGGCAACGTAAGCAGGCTCCCGTCCTTGCCCTCACGATGGATATGCGAAGCCGCGTCTGCATAACGTGAGCCGCGGCATGCCGGGCAGACGATCTCGACATCGGGCAAAAACTGCACGTCGAGCGATATCGATCCCGTGCCGTCGCACGTAGGGCACCGCAAGGCGCCAGTGTTGTAGCTAAAGGCACCCGCCTTGTAGCCGGCTGCCTTGGCCTCGGGCGTACGGGCGAAGGCGCGGCGCAGCTCATCATGGATGTCGGCATAGGTTGCCACCGTCGAGCGAACATTGGCGCCGATGGGCGTGGCGTCAATCAGGTTGGCACGCGCAATGCCCTCGGCATCGACCCAACGCACGTGCCCCGGCAGGCGCTCGCCAGCTGCCTGCGCCTTGAGTGCCGGGATGAGCGTCTCAAGCACCAACGTCGTCTTACCCGAACCCGAAACACCCGTCACCGCGACGAGACGGCCACGCGGGATATCGACTTCGAGCGGCTTGACGGTATGGATGGCATCGGTCGCCATGCGGATATGGCCCTGGTCGAACATTTCGTCGTCAGTCACCTGCGGACGCAAGCGCTTGGGCTCGGCGCGCAAAAACGGCGCGATGCGACTGCTCTGCGATTGCTCGACCTCGTCTACCGTACCAGCGGCGATCACATTGCCGCCGCCTGCTCCGGCAACGGGGCCCATCTCGACCAGATAGTCGGCTTCCGCCAGCACACGTGTATCGTGGTCGACAACAACCACGGTGTTGCCGTCATCCACCAGATCGTGCATCACGCCGGTGAGGCCGACGATGTTGGACGGGTGCAGACCGATGCTGGGCTCGTCCAGCACATAAAGCACGCCCGTCGATCGGTTGCGCACCACGCGAGCAAGCTGCACGCGCTGGCGCTCACCCGTGGAGAGCGTGGCACCGGCGCGATCGAGCGAAAGGTAATCGAGGCCCAGGTCGACCAGACGACGGGCAGCGCCCAAAAATGAATCGCAGATATCCGCTGCCATGGGCTGCATCTCAGTCGGCAAGGATGCAGGCACCCCGCGCACCCACTCAATCGCCTCGCCTAGCGTCATGGCCGCGGCCTGCGCCAAATTGATACCGCGCACCTGAGGCAGGCGCGCAGCCTCGGAGAGACGCGTGCCACCACAGTCACGGCATGGACCCTCGCGCAAAAAGCGCGCAACGCGTTTGAGGCCCTTGTCGTCCTTAACCTTGGCGAGCGCATTCTCAACGGTATAGACGGCGTTGTAATAGGTAAAGTCGAGTGGCGTGGCGCCCTCACCGTTTTTGGGGACGTAGAGAATGTGCTTCTTAACCGCCGGACCATGAAACACGATGTCGCGCTCTTGAGGCGTGAGCTGGTTAAACGGCACGTCGGTGCGCACGCCCATCTCGCCTGCCACCTGCTTCATCAGATCCCACATGAGCGTGCCCCAGGGAAGCACCGCGCCCTCGTTGATAGTCTTTGACTCATCGGGCACCAGGCTCGCCTCGTCCACCTCGCGCATGACACCGGTGCCGCCGCAGGTGGGACACGCACCGCCGC
>URTD01000043.1 GCA_900550735.1 uncultured Collinsella sp. | reverse complement strand
CCAAGCCGGCCGTTTGCGAGGGGCTCAGCACCAAACCGACTCCGGCATACACCACAACGGTCAGCGCCACGACGACGCCGATGTTCATGCTTGCCGCCGTCATCGAGATGGCAGTCTGCCCCACGGCAATCAGGGCAAAACCGACCGGCAGCAGCGGCCATGCGCCACGGGCGTCCATCACGCGTCCGCCCACAATCGAGGTCACGGCGTTGCAGGCAATCGCCGGCAAAATGAGCAAGCCCGCAATAAGTGCGGTCATGCCGTATGCGCCCTCAAAATAGAGCGGCAACAAAACGCTCATCGAGAACGTCGTCATCATCGACACCACCACAAGCAAACACGCAGGCCAAAAGCGAAAGCTCGCCATGGGACGCACGTTAAGCACCGGATGCTCGAGCTTGAGCTGACGGGCCGCAAACAGGCCGAGCAGCACAATGGCGGCGAAAAGCGCCACGATGCCGGCAATCAGATTGGTCGAGAACTCGCCTACGGAATACACAAATGCCGTAATGCCGGCGGCGAGCAAAACAACCGACAGAATATCAAGCGTGGTGTTCGAGCGCTCTCCGACATTCTGAACAAGCTTAACGCCCGCCGCAGCGACCACAATGCCGCCCACCAGCGGCACTACAAACACCGCCCTCCAGCCAAATAACGTGCACATAAGACCGCTAATCACGGGTCCAAACGCCGGTCCTAGCGTAATGCAGGCGCCGCCCAGGCTCAGATACAAACCGAGCTTCTCGCGCGGGGCGCAAGACAGCACCACGTTCATCATGAGCGGGAACAAGATGCCCGATCCCGCAGCCTGCAAAATACGACTTGGCAGCAAAACGCTAAACGACGGAGCGACCAGGCACAGGACTTCGCCGGCGACCATGCATCCGCATGCGAAAAACAGCAGCTTGCGCGTCGAGAAACGGCCGGACAGGAAGGCCATGATGGCCGTAAAAATCGACGTCACGATCATGTAGCCCGAGACGAGCCACTGTGCCGTGGTGGCACCCACCGAAAAGGCTGCCATAATGTCGTGCAACGCCACGTTAATGATGTTCTCGTTAAACGCGGCAACAAAGGCTGCAATATACATTACGACGAGAATCGCCGCAGAGGCCGATGGCGTTACTTGAACTTGTTGCTGAGATTTGCTCCCCATGCATTTCCTTCCTCTTGGAACGACAGTCGCATCGCCCCAGAGGAACGGTCCAGGGCGAAAAATGAGCCCTAGACTTACGCCAGACGCCGTACACGACGAATCTGGCAACATGGTCCAACATCGAAAGATTGTAACGCGGACGCACAGCTTTCCTTCCGCGCTATTATTAAAAGTCCACGAAAGCATAAGACATGAGGAGCCCGCCATGATTAAGCCCATCATGAAATCCGAGTTCTTTTTGCGTCTGCCTTCCGAAGACGCGGGACCCGACGATGCCGCAACCGGGCAGGATCTCCTGGATACACTCCACGAGCATGAGCGCGAGTGCGTGGGCCTCGCCGCCAACATGATCGGCGTGCGCAAACGCATCATCTGCGTAAAGGACGGCAACAGGACACTCCTGATGTACAACCCTCAAATCCTTGAGCAGGTCAATGCCTATCAGACGAGCGAAGGATGCCTCTCGCTGACCGGCGAGCGTCCCTGTACCCGCTATCGCCGCATTAAGGTTGAGTATTTGGACGAGAACTTCGTTCACCGCATCAAAAACTTCTCGGGCTACACCGCCGAGATCATCCAGCACGAAATCGACCACTGCAATGGCGTCGTGGTTTAGGCCACCTGCCAAAATGAGGGTACCGGAGGCCTCCCTATGGATATCAGCCGCTTTGGCGAATTCGCCATCTTAGCGCAGTCACGCACGTTTCTTGATGCGGCGGAACTGCTTTTCATGTCGCAATCAACCCTCTCCAAGCACATCATGGCAATGGAGCACGAACTCGGCTGCAAGCTCATCGATCGAAGCCAGCGCCACGTAACACTCACCGCGCAAGGTGAAGCGCTCCTCCCCTATGCGCAAAAAATTGCGACGCTTCAGCACCGCTATCTTGCCGCCATTCAAATAGGCGCAGGTGAGCCGCTCGAGCACCTCACCGTAGGTTCTATCCCCATTATGGCCCCTTATGGGATCACGGACGCCGTCATCGATTTTCAGCAGGCGAACCCCTCATATTCTGTTGAGCTCATCGAGGGCGAGGGCGACACACTCAAGCGCATGCTCCTGCACGAGGACATTGACCTGGCCTTCATCCGTGACAGCGGCGCCATCGAGCCGGAGTTCAAAAAGATTCCCTTTACGACCGACCGGCTCGTGGCCGTCCTTCCGCTCGACCATCCGCTCGCCGAACGTGACACCGTCGAGATAGACGACCTTATCGACGAGAATTTCCTCATGCTTCCCCAAGGCTCGTTCGTAAGCGAGCTCGTCCTTTCCCTTTGTCGAGAAGCTGGATTTGGCCCACGTGTTACGTTCACCGGCAAACGAGCCGAGAACATCATCTCTCTTGTCGCACGCGGCGCCGGCGTCTCATTCCTCATGCGCAAGCCGGCGGAATCGCTTGCCAGCGGAAAGGTAGCCCTGGTGCCGCTTGAGCCCGCGACGACCTCCGAGGTCAGGCTCTACCTCAAGCGGAATGCCGCGCACTCGCAGGCGGTCGTCTCGTTCATCGGCTTCCTCCCCTACCGTCAGCTCCTGCAGGGCGACCGTGCGTCTTCCACCGCGGCACGACCGTCATAATCCCCGCTGCTCCACAACCGCAGACCTGTGTCCGCAAACACGCTGACAACGGCACAAAACACAAATATGCCTCGGGCGGCACGTCGCCGTCCGAGGCATATTTAGTTAAAGTGCGCAGACAGACTAGTCCACCGAGATGTTGAGCGCCTTACCGCCCTCGTCCTTCCTGGTACCGATCACCATAGCGGCGACAAGAGCCAGAACGAAAGCGACCACACCGGAGATGACAAGGCCGATAAAGCCCGTGTCGATGCCGGCAGGGTTAATAAAGCTCGGGAAACCGAGCGGGCCGGAGGCACCGAAGGCATAGAGTTTGGTACCCATGAGGCCGGCAATGGCGCCGCCTACACCAGCGGAAATAAAGGTTGCCCACATAAGACGCTTACGCGGCAGCAAGATGGCGTAAAGCGCAGGCTCGTTGACACCGAAAATCGAAGAGACAAGAGCGGGAATGTTGACGGCAGCATTTTCCTCGGAGTCCTTGGTTCGGATGACCATGCCAAGCACAGCACCGGCGATGGCACAACCGCCTGCATACACGAGCGGGTTAATGAGGTCATAGCCGTAGGTTGCGACATCGAGAAACCACAGCGGGATGATACCCCAGTGCAGGCCGAACATGACGAGCAGGCTCCAGAACGTGCCGATGACGAAGCCGGCGATGGCGGGCTGGAAGTTGATGAGCATCAAGATGATCTGGGCAACGATGTTGGAGAGGACCGTCATGACCGGACCGACCACAAGCAGGCCAAGGATGCCGCAAATGAGGAGCGTCAGGATGTTGGAGAAGAACGAGCTCACAAGCGCGGGCAGCGCGTTAGAAAGGGCCTTGTGCACCTTGGAGGCAATCCAGACGATAAAGATCGCAGGCAGAATCGTCGATGAGTAATTCTGCATGATCAGCGGGATGCCAAAAATATCACCGTAGACATTGGACTCGAAGACCGTGCCGGCGCCGAGCGTGTAGAGCGGATCTCCACCCATAAGGGCAACGAGCGTCGGGTAGACGAGGATGCCACCGAGTGCCATTCCCATAACGGGCTTAAGTCCGAACTTCTTGGCCGACGTCCAGCCAATGATTAGCGGAAAGTAATAGAAGACCGAATCTCCGATTGCCGAGAGCGTCACATACGTATTGCTGTCCTTGGCAAGCCAACCGGCAACCGTGCAGAGCGCGAGCATCGACTTGATAAAGCCACCGGCCATAAGCACGCCAAGAACCGGCTGCAGAATCTCGGAGATGATGGCAAGCAGACGCGAGAATGGATCGCCCTTTTTGACGTCGTCGCCCTCATCGATATCGAGTGCGGGTTTGGAGTCGAACCCGCCAATCTGAACAAGGTCGTTGTAGACGGCCTCGACAGTGGCACCAATCACGACCTGATACTGTCCGCCGGCCTGGATGACGTCAACGACGCCCTTCGTCGCCTTAAGCTCATTGGTCTGGGCGAGCGATTCATCCTTGAGGCGGAAGCGGAGACGCGTAATGCAGTGGCTCACGTCTAACACATTGTCTCGACCACCGACCTTTGTGATGATTTCATCGCAAAGCTTCTGGTATTTCATGGAATTCTCCTTTTTCTGAGCGGGGTATAGCATCGATTTCATGCCTCCGTAGTCGACGTGGGAGGGCAAGGAACCCGCTTCCCCCCTTGAAATCCGCGGACGCACGTACGCCCGGGATGGGGAACGGCAGAGAAGATGGAAGATGCCGATCACATGGCAATGAGCCTCATTGGCCCATATCACGCAATCAGGCCTACAGACGCGAATCTGCTGCGCCGAGAAGTCTCGTCGTCTGGCAGAACTTGTCACACAGACGTTCCGGTTCGCCCTGGGGAATCTGAGTACGCTCGGTCTCAAAAGAGAGGCCGTACTCGCGTGCCGGAAGGAAATACTCGAAATAGCCGTTGGTGTAACCGCAAACTATTCCCTCGACCGGGCATTCGCGCTTCATGCGAATACCCAAGTCGCTGCCGAGCTCACTCGGGAACACAAAGAGATGCAGGCCGCCCAAACTGATGACGACACACTTAAGCGTGAGCGAAAAGTCGTCATGGGCAACGGTGTGATAGAACGTCTGAGGCTCGATGCGGTCGAGAACGACCTCGCGATCGAGCTTGATCTGGGAAATCGCCTCGGCAAGACCGGTCGAAACGCGCTCGACCTCGGGAATGCCGCGTCCCTGACGAAAATTGCGGTCGCTACAGTCGCCAGCAGCACCGACGACCATGGCCGGATAGTAACCAAGGCTCTGAGCGAGCTTTTTGCCGGTAAGACCGGCGAGTTCGCTCGTGAGCTCCGTGCAGTCGGGTCCGACGCAAGCGGAATGCACCGCCCAGTTCACAAAGCCCGCAAATGGCTTGCCTTCGGTATCGAAGAACGACACCACGATAACCTCATTGTCGGCAAGCTCACCGGGAATGATGCGGTTGTCGTAGAAACCGGTGATGACTTTTTTGCCCATGCGACAGGTCGCAGGTCGCGCGTTGGCGCGGCACTCTTCGAAGCATTGACAGATGGTATCGAGGAACCAGCGATAGTAGTCCTCGTTGAATTTTCCCGTCCACCAGCTGCGATGGTAGGCGACGATCGAAGTGTGGTCGTGCGTCGCGGAGAGCAGAACGCAGTCACGGTCGATTCCGTAGCGCTCGGCGAGCATCGTCTTAACCTCCTCGGCCATGCTCTCCTCAAACTCGAGAACATCGGCGTTGAAGAGAAAAACTTCGCGGTCGTCCTGTTGGAAAAGAATCGCGTTGGCGAAGACGTCGTCATGGACGCCTGTCGCAGGCTCCAGACGGTTGGGGAGGTTACGGTATCCGATTAGATAGATGTCGCCTTGCGGGGTAATCTTGCGGCGTGCATGTCCGATATTCATGCAAGTTCTCCTTTTTGTCGCGCCGCGTTCAAAGCGGCAAGGATGGTTTGGAGGAGGCGCTCATGGGAGCCGGCGGCAAAGCCGGAGTTCATGGCCTCATAGGTGATTTTCTCGTACGCATCGGGGGCCGGCAGGTACTTCTGTCCGCCGTTGACGAGCGTGGCAAAGAACACAGAGCCGGACCGAGCGGCGCGCACAGTGGCGCCGAATGCACTCGAGACCTCGGGTTGTACGCCGACAAGCTCGACGTTTCCCAGCCGGAGTAGATAGACCCTCGTGCGCTGCTCGCCAGCGGCATGAAACTCATACGTTCGGTGCGGAGCCAAAGAGTGAAAATCGGCGCGTGTCTGAGCGGGCAGGAGAACGTCGACCGTGCGGGCACCGATGCCGGTAGCGTCATCCTTACGCGCCATGCGAGCGGCCTCGATCAAAGCATCGCCCAAGGCCTGCCCCTGCTGGTGCAGCATGCGGTATCCGTCCTCATGGGCATCGACCGTCTGCTTAACGCCGGCCGCATCGAACATGACGTTCATGGCGCGCTCCGCCGGACCTTGGTCGCCCGCGGCGCCTGGCAGCAACAGGGCAACGCCGCCCAGCTCGCGCTCGAGTGACATGGCGGCAAAACCAAAGAGGTCTCCGCTCGCCATGCGCCTCCCCTCGGAGTCGCGCGACCCGTCGAGCACGGAGGACTGAACGTCCGCCGTCGCGAGCACGGCAACATACTCGCCCCCGGCATCCCTTATGGCGAGTACGGGCATCGTGTGGTCGGCAAACCCCCTGGGATTCGAGCCCAACCACCAGCCGGCAGGCGTCTCAATGTCGCGATTAACGTTCACGGGGCATTCGCCCTCCACAGCGGCGAGCGTGGCAGAGCGAATGCCCGCAACAGCGCGCTCGACAGCCGTGCGGGCGGCAGCGACGAGCGCTGCGCGATAGCGCTCGTTGCGATTGCGGGCAGCATCGTCGGCAAGATGCCCGGGAGTGCGGACGTGAGGCATGGAAAACGTGTGGGTAGGAACCACCCAAGAATAAGCACCGCTGCAATTGGCGGCATCCTCAACAACCTCACGCAGATCGGCGAGTAGAGCCGGAGCGATCGAGGTGACCTCAAGCGAAAGGACGCAGGCGCGTCGCCCCGTCCCCTCGATGATAAGGGCACGGGCGAAGACCTCATGACGGAGTTCGTCGAAACCGTCGAACGGCAACACGTCCCCAAGATCGATGGCCACACGAGCGGCCCCAGCCCTCATCTCTCCTTCGTCCATGGCAGATACTCCCCTCTGATTGCCGCTCACTCGACACCGTACAGTTGCTGCGCCGTACCGCCAAGCACAAGGTCGCTGTCTGTATCGCTCAGATTTGCAGCGCGAACGCAGGCGACACCCTCGGTGAGCCACTCGCGTTTAACGGGATAGCTCGTGCCAAAAACAATATGGTCTGCACCCAGCACGTCAACCGCGCAGGCAAGGAGTGTCTTGCCCCAAGGCTGAGCATGGGACATGTCGAAATAGATGTTGTTCTCGAGGCGCCTGGAAACGATCTCGGTATCGACCTGAAAACGGCCAGAAGCATCAGGGCGCTTGGGACCATGAGGCAGCAGCATCTCCTTAAACGCAAAGTATGCGCCGCCGAGCATGGAGTGGACCATCTTGATATTGGGGTAGCGTTCAAAGAAATCGCCAAAGATCTCTCGGCCGATCGCCGTAGTTTGGTCGACGCAGCGGCCATAAGAGCGGCGAAGGTTGTCGTACGCGAGAAGCGATTCGTTCTCGACCGGCACGGGAACATGGTGCACGTAAACGGTGACATGGCGTTCGTTCAGGTGCTCGAAAAAGCTCGAGAAGACCTGGTCGTCGAGATAGCGCTTGCCGTAGTGAGCGCAGAGCTGCACACCCGCAAAACCATCGTCGAGCCTGCGGTCGAGCTCCTCCAAATTCGCTTTGGTGCCAAAGGGCGGCACGGCGACAAGCGGAATCAGACGGCCACTTGACGCCTTCGCGTCAGCAGCCATACCGTCGTTGAAACGCCGGCACATCTCGAGCGACATCCACTCATGGCAGCCGGGGAGCTTGAGAATCGCTTTATCGACCCCCGCCTCGTCCATGTCTGCCAGACGCTTCTCAAGGGTGTAGTCTCCCTCGATATAGTTGAGGCCTGGGAAGCCAGCGGGCTTTTCGATCACAATCTGTCGCTTGCCCGTGGGGCTTACGGTCAGGTAGCCCTCGGTGTCGTAAGCGCGGGGCACCTCGGCCAAAAACTGTTCACAGAGTGTCTCGTCATGGAAGATGCGCTCGTCAAACCAGTAGGAATTTGCATCGATAATCATTGGTGGGGACCGCCTTTCATCTTGTCGAGAACATTCTAAAAAAGCGGACACACGGACATCAATTCCAGTTGAAGCACACTGTATTCCATTTTGGAATATAGTTTTCCGTTCACACGCGATTCCCACTCGCCCAAACGATCGAGACGCCGACAACGCGAGCTTTAACAGAAAACGGGCGACCCGAATCTGTTACGGGCCGCCCGTTAAATGACAGACTATCTATCTCTGTCGTTATGATTGACGGTAATGGTCAAAGAAGTCGGCGAGGTCTTCAAGGGACTCTTTGAGTACTTCCATGCGCGGCAGGTACACGATGCGGAAGTGGTCGGGCTCAGCCCAGTTGAAGCCGCCGCCGCGCGTGATCAGGATCTTCTTCTCGTGCAGCAGGTCAAGGGCGAACTGCTCGTCATCGGTGATGTTGAACTTTTTAACATCCATCTTGGGGAAGATGTAGAACGCCGCACGCGGCTTAACCACCGAGATGCCGTCGATCTTGTTGAGCGCCTCATACACAAAGTTGCGCTGCTCGTAGACACGGCCGCCGGGACGGATGTAGTCGTTGACGGACTGATGGCCACCGAGTGCCGTCTGGACGATCGACTGGGCCGGCACGTTGGAGCACAGGCGCATGTTAGAGAGCATGTTGACGCCCATGATGAAGTCGCTCATGCAGCGCTGGTTGCCCGAAAGCACCATCCAGCCAATACGATAGCCCGCGATCATGTGCGACTTGGAAAGGCCGCTAAAGGTGACGCAGGGCAGGTCGGGGGCGAGCGAGGCAATCGAGACGTGCTCGTAGCCGTCCATGCACAGGCGGTCGTAGATCTCATCGGCAAAGATCATCAGCTGATGCCTGCGTGCAATCTCGACGATGCCCTCGAGCACCTCGCGCGGATAGACGGAACCCGTAGGGTTGTTGGGGTTGATGATGACGAGGGCTTTGGTCGCGCTCGTAATCTTGGACTCCATATCCTCCAAGTCGGGATACCAATCCGCCTGCTCATCGCACAGATAATGTACGGGATGACCGCCGGCAAGGGTTGCGCACGCCGTCCAGAGCGGATAGTCGGGGCTGGGGATCAGAATCTCGTCGCCGTTGTCGAGCAGCGCGTTCATCGAAAGCTGAATGAGCTCGGACACGCCGTTGCCCGTGTAGATATGCTCCATCTGAACGTTGGGCAGGCCTTTGATCTGCGAATACTGCATGATCGCCTTGCGCGCGGAGAACAGGCCACGCGAGTTGGAATAGCCTTCGCAGTCGGGCAGCTGCTGGCGCATGTCCTTGATGACCTCATCGGGCGTGCGGAAACCGAAGGGCGCCGGGTTGCCGATATTGAGCTTGAGGATGCGCTCGCCCTCGTCCTCCATACGGGCGGCCTCGTCGACGACGGGACCGCGCACGTCATACAGGACGTTATCGAGCTTGGTGGATTTAGAAAAAGTACGCATGGTGGTGCTCCTTGCAATTTGAGCTGAGGGATGGGGTTCGGGCTTGGAATCGTTGCGGGGTGATGATGCCTCGCCTTGATCGGCGTCGCCGGCAAGCAGCCAGGTAACATCGACCTCCAAAATACGGGCGAGCAGCTCAGCCACATCGCGCCGCGGGATCGTCTTGCCGCTCACATATTGGCTCATCTGACTCTTGCCGAGTTTTTTGCCGAGCATCTCCGATACGCGGATTACGTCCGACTGGCGAACGTCGCGATTGGACATAGTCTGTCGCAGGCGATCGCAAAACGTCTCTTGGGCCACAGGAACCTCCTTGCTGGCAAAGTTCAATTTATAGAACACGAATTGAACCAAGGTTCAATTTAGCAAGCAGTATAGCGCCGTACCTCATTCGAAAGTTCAATTTCATAAGAAAATGTACCGGACTCCGAGATTTGCCCAAAGCGGACAATGGCGTGTACGCGTTTAGAGGTATTCAAGGAATCGAGCGGCGGCAAGCGAAACGTCAGCCGTGCGATATATCGCATTGATCTGCCGATGGGGATGTCCCTCGAGTGGTCGCACGGCAACATCGAACTGACAGCGGCGCAAGATGAGCGCGGGAAGAATGCTCACGCCCAGGCCGTCCTCGACCATGGCCATAATCGCATAGTCATCCCAGGTCGACAGCTTGGAGCACACCGTCAGTCCCGCCCGACGGAACAGCGGCGTAATCTCATCATCGGTGCCGCGTTCTAGCAGAATAAACTGCTCGTTGGCTAAATCGGCAAGAGAGACGACCTCCGCCGTGGCAAGCAAAGAATCTGCCGGCACCACGGCCATCAGCTCGTCTTGCGCCAACGGCCGCGACGCCATGCCAGCACCGCGTGGCTCACGCGGGATAAAACCCAGGTCGCAGCGGCCTTCCGCCACCCATTGCTCAATCTCGGAGTAATCACCCATCAGCAGCTCGTAATCAACATCCGGATGATCGGCGCGAAAGCGCGCAATCACCGGCGGCAGCACGTGGGTCGCCACGCTCGAAAACGTACCGATGCAGATTTTGCCGCGCATGAGCCCACGCATCTTATCCACGCGTCGCTGCAGGCGAGTGAATTCCTCACAGAGCGCCTCGACAGCCGGCATGACCTGCCGCCCGTCGGCAGAAAGCACTACGCCCTCGCGACTGCGGTCGAGCACCTTAAAGCCCCAATCGGCCTCAAGATCGGCCACCATACGGCTCACGCCCGACTGCGAATAGCTCAGCCGCTCGGCGGCGCGCGTAAAACTGCCGGCGCGCACGGTCTCGAGCAGCACCTGCATCTTTTGGATATTGGTCTCCACGGCACGTCCCCGCCCTTGCATGAGTTTTTGTCATGTTTTCCATGCATTATATTCGCTTTTCTTCTAAAGCCAGTTCACCCATAGTGAACATGTTCGGATATAGAGGGGATGTCAGCGCATGAACAACGGACTGTTTACGTACTTAGCAGCATTGCTATTGTTTGGCTCCAACGGCATCATCGCCGCCGCCATCGCACTGCCGAGCTCCGATATCGTGCTACTGCGCACGTTTTTGGGCGCCCTCTCGCTTGTCACTATCCTTGTCATCACCCAACGCCATAAACTGCAGGCGCCATCTCGTCCCCGCGAAGCCGCAGCACTCCTTCTCTCGGGAGCCGCGCTGGGCGCCAGCTGGATTTTTCTGTTCCGCGCCTACCAGACGATCGGCGTCGGCGTATCCTCGCTGCTGTACTACTGTGGCCCCATCATCGTTATGGCGCTCTCCCCGCTCATCTTTGGCGAAAAGCTGACCGGCGGCAAAATCGCCGGCTTTGTCGCCGTTGCTTGTGGTGCTTTTCTCATTGCAGCGCAAGGTCTAGGCGGCAATATGCCCATTGCGGGTATCGTCTGCGGTATCGCCTCGGCATTTTGCTATGCGCTGATGGTCATCGCTAGCAAGGGTGCGCCACACATCGAAGGCCTCGAGAACTCCACGCTCCAGGTGAGCGCCGCCTTTGTGACCGCGCTGGTCCTCACGCTCATCACGCAGGGCGCTCCCTCATTCCTGTCCGCCGGCGTCGCCGCCAGTATTGATTGGCGCGCCGTCGTCATGCTCGGCGTCATCAACACCGGCATCGGTTGCCTGCTCTACTTTAGCGCCGTCGCCAAGCTGCCCGTCCAGACCGTCGCGGTCGTCGGCTACCTCGAGCCGCTTTCGGCCGTCGTGTTCTCGGCCGTCCTTTTGGGCGAAGCCATAACACCGGTCCGCCTGATGGGTGCCGCGCTTATCATCGGCGGCGCGATTTTTTGCGAACTCGCCGGCAAACGCGCAAACGCCAAGGCTGGCATCGCCCAGACAGTACGTGCTTAAAAGCCCCTGCTTTGAAATGCTACCTGCGTAGATAAATAATCCCCAGCTGAGGATTATTGTCTAAAATAACCCGATGTGCCAAACTGCTCTTGTATGTATAAAGACGGCATAAAGTTTTTTGTCCTAGACAGATAACCGGATGTCTAAGGGAGTCCTCGTGGCACACAATAAACTGGAGGCAAACCTCCAAGACCAGCGCGGGCAAGGCGGGCACGGAGCCATCCCCCTCTCCGCTGGCATGCTGCTCGTAACGCTCGGCGTCGTCTATGGCGACATCGGCACGAGCCCCATGTACACCATGAAATCAATCGTCGCCAACAACGGCGGCATCGGTACCGTCAGCGAGGACATGATCCTGGGCGCGCTTTCGCTCGTCATCTGGACCATGACGCTCGTGACCACGGTCAAGTACGTGGTAATCGCCATGAAGGCCGACAACCACAACGAAGGCGGCATCTTCGCCCTGTTCAGTCTCGTGCGCAAGGTGGCGCCAT
>URTD01000042.1 GCA_900550735.1 uncultured Collinsella sp. | reverse complement strand
TATCGCGAGTTCCGCACGAACAGGAGGCCACTTAATGTGGCCTCCGTCGTGAGCAGGACTGTAGAGCAGGAAACTTTATCCGCGGACCCCGCCGGGAATAGCAAAAGGGCGACCCCCTTAGGAGTCGCCCTTGTTGAGCTGCTTATGTTTAGCTGTTACTCGGCGTCGTGGTGACGGCGGGGCTTGCGGCCTCCGTTGTCGCCGGGACGGCGCGGACGGTCGCTGCGCTCGGAGCGCTCGCGACGCGGACGCTCACGGCGCTGGAAGTGCTCGCCGTCGCCCTCGGAAGCACCCTCGGCGCGAGCCGGGGCCTCGGGCTTGTCAAGACGATCGAGCGAGATCTTGCCGCGATCGTCAACCTCGATGACGACGACCTTGACCTCGTCGCCCACGTTGAGGACGTCCTCGACCTTCTCCACGCGGCCCTTGGCGACGCGAGAGATGTGCAGCAGGCCGTCCTTACCGGGCAGCAGGTTGACGAAGGCGCCGAAGGGCTGGATGGAGACCACGCGACCGGTGTACTCCTCGCCCGGCTCGGGAACCTTGATGATGAGCTTGATGCGCTCGACAGCCTGGTCCACGGACTCGCCGGTGCCGCCGACAAAGACGGTGCCGTCCTCCTGGATGTCGACCGAAGCGCCGGTCTCATCCTGGATACCGCGGATGACCTTACCGCCGGAACCGATGACGTCGCGGATCTTGTCGGTCGGAACCTGGATGGAGACGATGCGCGGAGCGGTGCTGCGCGTGGTGTGGCGCGGCTCGGGGATCACATCGAGCATCTTCTGCAGGATGAAGGCGCGACCCTCCTTGGCCTGCTGCAGAGCGCGGGCCAGGATGTCGAAGGTGAGGCCGGTGGCCTTGTTGTCCATCTGCAGGGCGGTGATGCCCTCGGTGGTGCCGGTGACCTTAAAGTCCATGTCGCCCAGGAAGTCCTCGAGACCCTGGATGTCGGACAGGACCACGGTCTTGCCCTCCTCCTGGATCAGGCCCATGGCGATACCGGAGACCGGGCGCTTAATGGGCACGCCGCCGTCCATAAGGGCGAGCGTGGAGCCGCAGGTCGAAGCCATCGAAGAGGAGCCGTTGGACTCCATGACCTCGGAGACGACGCGGATGGCGTAGGGGAACTCGTTCTCGTCGGGAAGCACCGGAAGCAGAGCGCGCTCGGCCAGATTGCCATGGCCGATCTCGCGGCGCTTGGGGCTGCCCATGCGGCCGGTCTCGCCGGTGCAGAAAGGCGGGAAGTTGTAGTGGTGCATGTAGCGCTTGCCCTCGGTGGGCTCGATGGTATCCAGACGCTGGCCCTCGTTGAGCATGCCGAGCGACAGGACGGAGAGCACCTGGGTCTGGCCACGCTGGAACAGGCCGGAGCCGTGAACGAGCGGCAGGTAGTTGTCCTTCACCATGATGGGACGGATCTCGTCGGCGGCACGGCCGTCGACGCGCTCACCGGTCTCGACGACCATGGTGCGCATGGCCTTCTTCTCGAGCTTCTTGAGCGCCACGGGGATCTCGCGCTCCCAAGCGGCCTGCTCCTGCTCGGTAAACTCGGCACGGATGGACTCCTTCAGAGCCTCGACCTTGCCGATACGGGAGAGCTTGTCGGCGTCGCGAAGGGCGGCTGCCATCTCGTCGTAGTGGGCGAAGATGCGCTCCTGGACCTCCTCGACGGGCTGGTCGAGCGGGTACTCCTTCTTGACGATGGGGCCGTTGACCTGCTCCCACTCGGCAACGAACTCGTCCTGAGCCTGGCAGAAAGCAGCAAGGGCCTCCTGGCCAAACTTCATGGCGGCGAGCATGTCGTCCTCGGAGATCTCCTCGGCGCCGGCCTCGACCATCGAGATGAAGTCGGCAGAGCCGCCCAGCTCCAGGTCCAGATCGGAGTTCTCGCGCTCCTCGTAGGTGGGGTTGACGATAAACTCGCCGGTCTCCACGTTACGGCCGATGCGCACGCAGGCAAGCGGACCCTCGAAGGGCACGCCGCCGAGCGTCATGGCCAGAGAAGCACCCATGACGTTGATGACGTCGAAGGGGTTGACCTGGTCGGCGACGAGCGAGGTGGCGACGATGTGCACCTCGTTGCGGAAGCCATCCGGGAAGCTCGGGCGAATCGGACGGTCGATCATGCGCGCGGTGAGCGTAGCCTTCTCACTGGGACGGCCCTCACGCTTGAGGTAGCCACCCGGGATGCGGCCGGCGGCGTACATCTTCTCGTTGAAGTCGACGGTCAGCGGGAAGAAGTCGTAGTTCTTACGCTCCTTGGAGACGACCACGGTGTCGAGCATCGTGGTGTCACCCTGCTTGACCAGGCAGGCGCCGGTGGCCTGCTTGGCAAGCTCGCCCGACTCAAAGGTGTAGGTCTTGCCGTACAGCTCAAAGGTCTTGGATACGAGTGTCATTGTTCTCCTTTACCCCGCAGACCCCTTGCCTGCGGGCTTCTCATGTGACGCGGGCCCCCTGCCCCCGCCACGCTTCAGAGCGTGATTGTTCGCGCCCTTACACAAAAAGAGCGCCCCGCTGCGCAGGACGCTCTTAGCATGTACAAATCCTACTGGATGTTGTCGCGGATGCCCAGAGCCTTGATGAGCTCACGGTACTCGACGATGTCGTTCTTCTTGATGTAGGAGAGAAGACGACGACGACGGCCGACGAGCATGAGCAGGCCACGACGGGTGTGGAAGTCCTTCTGGTGGGACTTCATGTGCTCGGTCAGCTCCTTGATGCGCTCGGACAGGATGGCGACCTGAACCTTGGGGTTGCCGGTGTCGACCGGGGTGTTACCGAACTGGGCAGTCAGCTCCGCCTTGCGCTCTTTGGAAACAGTCATTGTTTCACCTTTCGTTTTACGTCGCCCGCGGGCGACTCGATTCGCCTCGGACTGGGAAGCCGCCGGTGGAGCGAGCAACCAAGGTCGAGGTACCAACAGGTCGGCATGATACCACAAGCAGCCCGCGCCTGCGCATCATCACCGACCCAACATGAATTCCATCGCACGGAGGCGTTGATCGGTGTGCGTCGCAGCCCACACATGCGAAAGCCCGAGCAGGAATGCCGCCGTATGCGGGTCGATTCGCTCGGCCATGAGCGCATCGAAGGTCATGGACATGAGGGCGCGCAGCCATGCGGTCTCACCGGTCGACACCAGTTCGGCACCTGGAACGCTCGACGCGCACGACCCGCACATGAGACCGCCCGCCTGGGGTGAAAAATACGACAGCATGGGGTCTCCGCACAGCACGCAGGCCGAAAAATCGGGTCGATAGCCAACGTGCGACAGCAGCTTAAAGACATATGCCGCCACAAGTAGGTCCATATGCGCCGTGTCAAGCCCGCTGCCCACCAGGGCAAGCGCTCGCTGCGTGATGGCAAAGGTAAACGGGTCCTCGGCGTCCTCGAACGAGCACACGCGCGCAACCTCGGCGATCGCGCTTGCGGCGCAGGTCGTCTCGTAATCGGGCGCAGCGCCGAGCGGCGCCTCCATAAGCTCGGCCTGGGAAACCACGTCGAGTGACCGACCATGTGCGAGCAGCATATCGACCGTACAGAACAGCTCGCAGCGCGCAGCCAGGCGTCCGCCGGGTTTGCGGGCGCCCTTTGCCACGGCACGAACCTGCCGCCCCCGCTCGTCAAGCATCGTCAAGATCAGGTCGGTCTCTTTGAGCTTCGTCTTGTCGAGGACGAGCACCTTGGTGCGATATGTCCGGGAGCCTGCCATGCGCGCCGCGCGTCCTTAGTCCTCGGCGTTGTAGCCAAAGCGGCGAATCTGGGCCTCGTCGTCACGCCAGCCGGCCTTGACCTTCACGTCCAGCTCCAAAAAGACCTGCGTGCCAAAAATGCGTTCAAGATCGCGTCGGGCGTCGATACCGATATGCTTGATCATCTCGCCGCCCTTGCCGATGATGATGCCCTTTTGGCCCTCGCGCTCGACGTAAATGGTGGCGTGCACGCGCAGCACCTTCTTGGTCTGCTCGAGCGCATCGCAGATCACGCCAACGGAGTGCGGAATCTCATCACGGGTGCGGCGCAAGACCTTCTCGCGCACAAACTCGGCAACGAGCGTCTCATCGGAAGCGTCAGTACCCATGTCCTCGGGGAACCAACGCGGACCCTCAGGCAAAAAGTGCGCAACGGTCTCTATAAAGGCATCGACGTTGAAGTTCTTAACCGACGACGTCACAATCTCGTCGTCATATTCCATAAGCTCGTGGGCAGCCTTAAGCTGCTCCATGACCTGTGCGGGGTCGGCCTCATCGGCCTTGGTGAGCACCAGGACCTTCTTGCAACGAGCGCATCTGACACGCTCGGCAACCCAGGCGTCTCCCCTGCCGATGGGCTTGGTGGCATCAATCAAAAACGCGACGACGTCGACATCGTTCAACTCGAACAGTGCGCTCTTGTTGAGCTCGGACCCCAGGCCGTCCTTGGGCTTATGAATACCCGGGGTATCGACAAAGACCAGCTGGTAGCCGGGACGGTTGACGACGGCGCGCATGCGACGGCGGGTCGTCTGTGCCACCGGCGAGGTGATGGCGACCTTTTTGCCATAGCAGGCGTTGAGCAGCGTGGACTTGCCGGCGTTGGGGCGTCCGACCAGGGCTACGAAGCCGCTGCGAAAACCGGGTTCAACGTCGCCAAAGCCCGCGAGGCTATCGTCCTCGTCGCACAGGGCGTCGAGCTCCTCGTCGCTCATGCCCTCAAACGGATCGAATTCCTCGACTTCCTCGTATGCTTCGGCCGCTTCGGCATCCGCCGCATCCAGGACCTCGTCGTCCAAAATTTCATCGATAGGCTGCATAGTGTCGGACATGAAAATCCCTTTCTAGATAAAGCCGAGCGCGTGGGCAAATACCAGCAAGCCCACAATCGCGGCGGTGATGGAAAGAACGTATACGGAGGCGGCGGCGATATCCTTCGCGCGCTTTGCCAGCGGATGGAGCTCCTGGGTCGCCAGATCGACAATCGCCTCCATGGCGGTGTTGCATAGCTCGCCGTGAATCACCAGGCCACAACAGATGATAATCGTGGCCCACTCGGCAATGTCGAGCCCCACGATGCAGCCGGCAATGACGGTGCACACGCCCGCAACGAGCATGACCTTAATATTGCGCTCGGTCTTGACGGCGGTGACGAAGCCCTCCATGGCGTAGGAGAACGACTTTAAGAAGGACGGATGGTCCTTGTTCGATCCGGGAATCATAGACGGCTCCTAGTCGTGGGCGTGGTTGGTGATGGGGCCGACGTGGACCAGCTTGGGGTCCTCGCCGCGCTCGAGCGCCAGATCGCGCAGGATGGCGTCCTCGCGGGCCTCCATGACCTCGGCCTCGTCGTCCTCGATATGGTCATACCCCAGCAGGTGCAGCATGCCATGCACGAGCATCAGGCGGCACTCGTCGGCAGGGGCATTGCCAAAGCCGGGGGCCTGACGGGCAATGACTTGCGGGGCCAGGATGATATCGCCAAGCTCAAGCGTCTCGTCGGCGGGAATATCCTCGTCAAAGGCCGAGTCGCATTCAAACGAGAGGACATCGGTGGTGCGGTCGATACCGCGCCACTCGTGGTTGAGCTCGTGCATCTCGTCCTCGTCGACATACGAAAGGGAAATCTCGACTTCACGCTCAACGCCTTCGGCGGCAAGCACGACCTCGCAGATGTGTTCTACCTCCTGCGCGTCGAGCAGCGTATCGAGCTCGGCATCGTTGCTGATCAATACACTCAACGGGACTCCTTTCGGTCGCGCGGGCGCTGCTCGCGCACGTCATCATAAGCATCATATGCCTCGACGATACGTCCCACCAGGGCATGGCGCACCACGTCGGCACGCTCGAGGTGAGAAAATGCGACATCGTCGACACGGCCCAAAATCTTCTCGACATCCGCCAAGCCACCACGACGGCCCACCAGGTCACGCTGGCTCAGGTCGCCGGTAATCACAAACTTGGAGTTAAAGCCCAGGCGCGTCAGAAACATCTTCATCTGCTCGGGCGTGGTATTTTGGGCCTCGTCGAGCACCACGAAGGCGTCGCTCAGCGTGCGGCCGCGCATGTAGGCAAGCGGGGCGATCTCGATCACGCCGCGCTCCATGAGCTCATCGGTGCGCTCGCGATCCATCATGCAAAATAGGGCGTCGTAGAGCGGGCGCATGTACGGATCGATCTTTTCCTCGAGGGTGCCGGGCAAAAAGCCCAGGTTCTCCCCCGCCTCGACAACCGGACGCGTCAAGATCAGACGGCCCACCTCGTGACGCTTGAGTGCGGCAACAGCGAGCGCCATGGCCAGATAGGTCTTACCGGTACCGGCAGGACCCAAGCCAAACGTGATGGTATTTGAGCGGATGGCATCCACATAGCGCTTTTGACCGAGCGTCTTGGGGCGAATGACGCGACCGCGATACGAAAGCAGCACGTCATCGCGAAGCGACGTAGCCTCGTGCTCACCGTCGCGCAAGACGGCCAGGCAGCGAGAGACATCGTCGGCAGAAAGCGTGCGCCCGGAAGCAGCCTCACGAAAGGCATGTTCGAAAAAACGCGCGACCAGTTCGACCTCGTCCGGGTCACCGCTCACGGCGATGCTGTCGCCACGGGCGACCACGTGGGCGCGAACTGAGCTCTCCAGCGCACGAAGGACGCCGTCGCCGGCACCCAAAACGCGCGAGGGGTCAATACCCTCGGGAACGGTAAGTCTAATCTTCGAGGCTTCCATGAACCTCCCTGCGTGCATGGACCAAGCCGGAATCATCGACTCCGATGATAGCAACATCGAGCAGGCACGGGGCTGTAAGTCCACAGGTATCGTCAAGACGGGCATGATGGAACGAGCCGAGCGTCAGGTTGTCACCATACTCGAGCACGGCACGCTCGACCGTGCCCACGCGACGACGAGCGTCGGCAATAGCGAGCTCCTGTGCGGCGGCCCGCATACGGCGGCTGCGCTCGGCCATAACCTCGGGTGGCACCTGGTCGGGCATGTCGGCAGCAAGGGTACCGGGACGCTTGCTGTAGCGGAACACGTGCATACGCGAGAAACCCACACGGCGGCACAGCGCCAGCGATTCCTCGAACTCCTCGTCCGTCTCACCAGGAAAACCGACGATGACATCGCACGAAAGGGACGCCTGGGGCAAGATGGCACGAATCATACGCACCGTGTCCTCAAAGGCCTCGGCGCTATAGGGACGGCCCATGCGATGCAGGGTCGCCGTGCAACCGGACTGCACGGGCAGGTGCAAAAACGGGGCGATACGCTGCGGATAGCGCGCCATAACCTTAAGCAGGCGCTCGGAGATATCCATGGGCTCGACCGAGGAAATGCGCACATGCGGAATAGACGTGCGCTCCATGATGGCCTCGAGCAGCTCATCGATTTCGACGTGCTCGTCGGTCGCGCTCTTGCCATCGTAGGCACCCAGGTTCACACCGGTCAGCACCACCTCGGGCACGCCGGCCTCCTGGGCCTCGCGAACTTGCTCGAGCACGGACTCGACGGGCACGGAGCGCTCGGGGCCGCGTGCCTTCCACACAATGCAATAGGTGCAGCGATGGTTGCAGCCGTCCTGAATCTTCACGCCCAGGCGAGAGCGACCGAGCGCATCGACCACCTCGCCATCGCTGCAGGCGGGAACGCTATCGGATTCGACACCCAGCACCTCGCAGACGCGCTCGGCGACGTCAATCTTGGACGGCTCGGCGATCACGCGATCGGAGAGCTCCAGCAACTCCTCGGGATGCAGGTTGACGACGCAGCCGGTTACGACCACGTAAGGCTCGCCCGGATAGGCCAGCGCATGACGGACGGCCTTACGGGTCTTGGCCTCGGCCTCGCCCGTAACGGCACAGGTGTTAATGACGATCAGATCGGCATCCTGGGGCTCCACAATAGCAAATCCCAGGCGCATAAGATCGGCAGTGATACGGTCAGACTCAACCCGGTTGACGCGGCAGCCGAGGGTGACAACGGAAATATGGGGTGCGAGCACGCGGGCTCCTTAATCGAGGATATCGTCGAGGGCACTCTTGATACGGTCGGTCACCGACTTCTTACCGGAAGCGACGTCATCGCCCATCTCATCGGCAAAAGCACGGAGCAGCTCGCGTTGCTTATTGGAAAGATTGGTGGGAACGACCACGCGCAGTTGAACGACCAGGCGGCCACGCGAACCGCCACCGCCAATGCGCGGCATGCCGTAATTATTGACGCTCACGGTGTCGCCGTACTGGGCGCCGGCGGGAACCGTCACCTTAACGACCTCGTCGGGCATAATGCCCTCGACCTCGATCTCGCAGCCGAGCGCAGCCTGCGCAATCGAGATATCGCTCACCAGGTACAGGTCGTCATCGTTGCGCTTAAAGCGCTCATGGTCGGCAACACGCACGTTGACAATCAGGTCGCCCGAGGGCTCGCCGCGAAGGCCGGCCTCGCCAAAGCCGCTCACGCGCAGCTGGCGACCGGTCGAAACGCCGGCGGGAATTTCGATGTCGATCTTTTCGTGCGAAGGCGTGCGGCCCTGACCGTCGCAGGTCTCGCAGGGATGGTCGATAACCGTACCCTCGCCATGGCAGTCGGGGCAAGGCGAGGAAGACTGAACCTGGCCCAGGAACGAACGCTGAACCGTCGTGACATAGCCCGTACCGTGGCAGCGGCCGCACTGCTTTTCCTGTGCGCCCTCTGCCCTACCGGTGCCATTACAGTCCTCGCAAGGAGCAAGGCGGTCATAACTGATCGTCTTTTTGCAGCCGAGCGCCGCCTCCTCAAGGGTCACCGAAAGCGAGATGGCCATGTCACGTCCGCGACGACGCTCACGACGGCTGCGGGCGCCACCGCCGGCACCGCCGCCAAAGAACGACGAGAACAAGTCGTCCATGCCCATGCCACCAAAGATATCGTTGATATCGACGTAACCCGAACCACCAGGGCCGTCAGCAGTGCCGTAACGGTCGTAGTTAGCACGCTTCTGCTCATCGGAAAGAACGGAATAGGCCTCGTTGAGCTCCTTGAACTTGGCCTCGGCCTCGGGGTCGTCCGAAACATCCGGATGTACGGTACGGGCCTTCTTTAGAAACGCACGCTTAATCGTCCGCGCGTCGGCATCCTTGTCGACGCCAAGCACCTCGTAGTAATCCCTATTTTCCGACACGACCGAATCCTTCCGACTTTCATTATTGTCACAGTGCGTCCTATACCCAAGCTGGGCCGACCGCAAACAGAGGGTTTGATGTTATTGCATTGCGTAGGGCGAAAGCATGGCACGTTGCGAGCAGCTCGCGAACCAAACCGACACGAGCGCGAACATGAAGCCGTTGGCAAAACCGTTGGCAAACTGCATCGCACCGCGCTTCCACCACAGCAGACTACGATGAAGCACACCGTCCGAAAGCACCATAAACAGGCCCATGGTAAACGGAATAAAGCACATCACGGCAAAGGCCGAGAACACGCCCGAAATGGCCGACAGCACCAAAAACGGCGCCACGATGCCCATCAGGTAAAAACCGGTACGAGCTTTGTCTTCCAAGCGCTCGGCTTCAACATGGGCGCGGCCGACCAGGTCGCCGCCCGCGGCACCGTTGGTGCCAGCATGCCCCATGCCGCTAATGCGGACCTCGTCGCCATCGTGCGTGCCGGCAGGAAACTCAATTGTCTGCTCGGAGGTCACACGGGTCCGCCCGCTGCCGCCGCAATCGGGGCAGGGGTCGGCGACGACCTTACCGGAACCGCCGCACTCGGGGCAGACTGACTGAAACGTGCCCGCACCAAACAGGAAGGACAGGTCGACGTCGATGTGGCCGCGGCCGCCGCAGCTCGGGCAGGTATGGGCATGCTCGGAGGAGACAGAACCCGAGCCGCCGCAATGTCCGCATGTATCGAAACGCGTGTAGCGGACGGTCTTGCGGGCACCGCCCTTGGCCTCCTTGGCGTCAAGTTTGATATCGACGACCACATTGGCGCCGTTCTCGGGATTGTAGGCAGCCTGGCCGCGACGCTGCTGGCCCCAGGCGCCACCAAAGGGAAAGCCGCCCTCAAAGGGATTGCCATAGCCTGTGTTGCCGGCGTAGCCGCCACCATAGGGCGAAGCCGTAGGAGCACCGGCAAAGGGATTGCCCGAGCGCATGGCGTCGTAGCGCGCACGTTTTTGCTCATCCGAAAGCACGGCGTAGGCCTCGGAAACCTCTTTAAACTTTTCCTCGGCATCCGGCTCTTTGTTGACGTCCGGATGGAGCTTGCGGGCCTTTTGCTGAAAGGCCTTTTGAATATCACGCGAGGTGGCGTCCTTGGAGACACCCAGAATCTCGTAATAATCTTTTTCGTTCATCGTCGCCATGCGCGGCAACCTCCTGCTCACAGCAGCGTATATATTCCGGTAATTCTACCCGAGCGGCCTAAGCTAGATCCCAAAACAGCTCGAACAGAACATTTCCATCGAGCCAGCCCAAGTGTGTCGGCGCCAGACGAGCTCGAACATAGCCCGCGACGACATCTGCCGAAGTGAAAGGTCCCTCATGGACCCCGAGCGTCTCGGGCACCCAAGTGGCAAGACCCAATTCGAGCGCGCGATCGCAGGCAGCTGCCAGCTCATCGGCCGGGATGACACGAGCCGCGCGAACCAAAAGGTCGGACGCGACACCGCGCGTCATGCGACAAGCAAGCATCAGGTCTTCGGCCGCAGCCTCGCGCTGCGACAGATATTCGGCCTCGAACGCCGTCGCGACATCGTCACGTTGCACCAGACGCACGCGGTACGAATCGCCTCGAGAAGACACGCCGGGGAACAAACCTACAAGACGGTCGAAATCCTCGGCGTCGAGCATGCCCGCGGCGGAACGACCCAGGCCCAGGTAGCCCCGTCCGGTCCAGTAGGCAATGTTATGGGCGCACTCATGGCCGTCGAGCGCATAGCTTGCCACCTCATAGGGATGATAGCCGGCCGCACCCAGACGCTCACGCGCCACATCCATGCACGAAGCTTGAAAATCCTCGTCGGGCTCGAGCGACTCATCGCGGCACGCCATGCGATAAAGGGGCGTCCCCTCCTCGAGCGTGAGCGGGTAGACCGACACATGATGCGGAGCCGCCGCCAGCACGCCATCGAGCGTGCGCTTCCAACTCGCTGCGGTCTGCACGGGAAGTCCGCACATGAGGTCGCACGACACATCGAGGCCAGCGTCCTTCACCGTCGCGATGGCGGCGAGCGCCCGATCGGCATCGTGAATACGGCCGATGGCGGTAAGTTCGGTGTTATCGAGCGTTTGCACGCCCAGAGAGACGCGTGTGACACCAACCTTGGCAAGCGCAGTGGCAAGCTCGGCGGTCAGCGACTCGGGATTGGCCTCGCAGGTAAACTCAACGGGGGCGCACCACGCACGAATACGCCGCGCCAGCTCCACCAGGCGCTCCCCCGCCAGCGACGGCGTACCGCCGCCAACATAGACGGTGCGGATATGGTCAAGGGCCCCAGCCTTGCCAAAAGCATCGAGGCGCGCGAACAACTGCTCAAAATAGACATCGAGCGCAGCGCTCAGGTCGCACGGAGCAAAACTGCGCGAGTCAAAGTCGCAGTACCGGCACTTTTGGGCACAAAACGGCACGTGCACGTACAGCGCGGTAACGGCCACCCTTAAGCCTCCAGCGGATGAGGGGGCACCGATTCGCCGGCGGCAAGGGCAGCCTCGCAGGCCACCACATCGCGCTCGATCTCATCAACCAGAGCCATGAACTCCTCATACGTGGAGCAGCGCACCACATGGGCACGCCAAGCGGCGGCATGGGGCATGCCTTTTAAGTACCAGCTTGCGTACGTACGGGCACGCGACATGAGCGGCAGGAGCTCATGCGTCAGCGTTAGGTGCTCACGCAGGGCGTCTAAGCGCTCGACGGAGCTACGCGCCGGCACCGGCGTGCCATCGAGCGCAAGGGCGCGAGCATCACCGAACACCCACGGATTGCCGTAGATGCCGCGCGCGATAAACACCGCGCTGGCACCCGAGCCTTGCAGATGCTCAGCAGCGTACTCGGCCGAGAACACATCACCCGAACCAATCACGGGAATCTCGACGGCGTCGGCAACCTCATCGACGACCGACCAATCGGCCTGGCCCGTATAGAGCTGCGTGGCACAACGACCGTGCACGGCAACTGCAGAGGCGCCCGCCCCTTCAAGCATCTGGGCAAACGTTGCGGCGTTGCGGTCCTCGGCATAAAAACCCTTGCGGATCTTCACGGTCACGGGAACATGCGCCGCGCCCACCGCTGCCTCGACAATCTTCTCGGCCAGGTCGGGCGTGCGCATAAGCGCCGAGCCTTCGCCCTTAGTAACGACCTTGCGAGCCGGACAGGCCATGTTGATATCAATCAATGACAGGCGATCGCCCACACGCTCCTCGACGGCGGCGACGGCACTCGCAAACTGCTCGGGCTTGGAGCCAAAGAGCTGCACGCAAATCTGCTGCTCCTCGTCGGCCGGTAGCACCAGGCGCCAGGTCTTGTTGCTGGCATAGGCAAGGCCCGCCACGCTCACCATCTCGCTGTAG
>URTD01000041.1 GCA_900550735.1 uncultured Collinsella sp. | reverse complement strand
AGCAGACCGTCGCGCCCGATACTCCGTTCGCCGCATCATGGGCAGCGGCAGACCGGCTTTATGCAGATATGGGCATCGCTGCGTCGCCTGTATCCGACGATCGCGGTTGGGACACAATCTATTCCGAAGCCATGGATGAGCATTATCGCCAAAAGGGGATGATCCAGTGAGTGGGGCGCCTCTCAAGATCATGGTGGACGCCAACGTATGGGTTGATTCGTTTTGTGTTGACCATGCCGAGTCGCTTGCCGCGCGTGCGTTTATTGGGCAGGCGACGGAGACGGGGGCGTTGCTGTTCTTTCCGGTGCATATTGCCAAGGACGTGCTGTACGTTGTCCAACACGAGCTGAAGCGTAGCGTTCTTGCCAGCGGGGGAGCACTCGACGAGGCTTCTGCCCGTGCAATTGGCGATGCGGCGCTGGCGTTTGTCCGGAATATGACCGAAAACGCTATGGCCGTGGGTGCTGATGCATCCGATTTGTGGCTAGCCGACAAATATCTGACGCTCCATCGTGATTACGAGGACAACTTGGTACTCGCCGCGTGCAAGCGCGCGCAGGTCGATTACTTGGTGACCAACGATCGTAAGCTGCTCGAACATGCCGATCTTGCAGCAAAGACACCTCGTCAAATGATGCCGATTCTTGCTTTGGCCGAACGTGGTGGCGTGGCTATCGGTTGACGCGAACTGTTTGCGGGCCTCTTGGACGACGATGCGCCAAGGGACCCGCGTCTGCTATTTACAAAAGCTCGGCCTTAATGGCGGGACTTTCTGCGAGCTGCTCGGCTGCCTTTTCGTCGGAATCGTTTAGTGCTGCCAGGCTGCGGTAGACCCACTCGTTGACCTGGGTGTTCTTGACGCCTGCGGTCTGCATAAGGGCGCCTACCTCGCGGATTGCTGCGAGCAGATCGGCTTTGGGACCCGCGAGCTCGACCTCGATGCCGTGGTAGGCGGTCACGCCGCGGTTCTCGCTCACGTGGTCGATAAAGCCCTCGACGGTCTCAAGCTGCTGGGCGAGAGCTGCATCATCGTCAGCGTCCAGCGCGACGAGTGCGTTCGATACCGTGAGGGCGGGATGCCCACAGGGGACAAAGCCTTCGATGACATCCATGGCTTCGGTAATGGTTGAGCCCAGGCCTGCGAGGGCATTGACGAGTTGCTGCTTGGTATCCATAACGGTCCTTTCGACGGGTCAATTTTGCTTGGCGAAAATATACGTGACGCGTTCGGTAGCAAAAGTGCGAAGTATGGTGCACATTAGGGTCTTCACAGCTCGTGCATAGAACAGCTGTCCGCTTTCAGAACGTGGTAAGATAACACTCCACAAGCGGGGCTCGCCCTGCACGTTCCTTGAAAAGTCGACGGGTGTTGGGTGCTCGTGCCCAATGCCATCCAGACTTCCCGACATTCGGGGGCGACTGGTTTCGACACGATAGCTCTGAGAGAGGAAGCAAGCCGAGGTCTCCTCGCCTCGTTAAACAGGGGTACCGTCAAATTGAATTGACAACAACTCTTCTTTTGAGCCTATGGCTCTCGCTGCTTAATTTATAGCGGCGCGTCAACCCGGTGATTTCCCCGACACCGGCGCGACGTCATTTTAGGGGAATGCTCCTGCGCACGTAATCGGTATGGCGCAGGCTAAGACCGAACCGGTTAGGACGCCGCGAGCGTGTCGCTGCGCGCAAAGCGTCCGAGACTAAACCAGCGACTGAGCTTGGAGATGCCAATCAGGGGGCTTTCGTGGACCGGAGTTCGATTCTCCGCGCCTCCACCAATAGTTACAAGCAGGTAGGTAAACGCACCTACCTGCTTTTTATTACTTATAGATACCGCGGAGAATCGAACTCTGTGCAGGGCGCGGGCGTAAAGAAAACGCGGAGCGTTTTTAGCCCGCGGGCGAGGACGCCGGCAGGCGGCCGAAGCCGGTGCGGATTTGCGAAGCAAATACGCGGATTCTCCGCGCAAACTTCCGACTCAAAACGGATGCGATGTTTATCGAATCTCAGCGAGCCATGCGCCGCATCAACGGATCCCCCTACCCGCGGAGAATCGAACTCTATGCAGGGCGCGGGCGTAAAGAAAACGCCTTGGCAACGCAGACCGGGACGTGCTTTCCCAATGGCGGCCCAGGCGGAAAGTCCATCCCGGAATCCGCGCTCAGACTGGGACGTAGTTTCCGGATGGCGCCTCAAGCGGAAACTGCGACCCGGAATCGAGCCGTAGAGTGGGACATGCTTTCCCAATGGCAGCTCAAGCGGAAAGCGCGTCCCGGAATCTAAGCTCGGAATGGGATTCATTTTCCTGATGGCGGGCTCAGCGGAAAATGCGACCCGGAATTTGCTCTGAGAACGGGACACGCTTTCCCGCCGACCGCTCCGCCCTCCTCAACTCCAAAAACTGCGCGCTCGCCATCCCAAAACTGGGTAGAAGAAAGCCAAAACGCAATCGCAGGAGGTCAATATGACTGCAGAAGATAAGGCAAAGAACGCCGGCAAGGTCGCGCTCGTCCTGGAGGGCGGCAGCTTCCGCGGACAATTTACCGCGGGCGCGCTCGACGTTCTCATGGAGGCCGGCGTCGAGATTCCGGCTGTCTACGGTGTATCGGCCGGTGCCCTCAACGGCGTGAACTACAAGTCGCACCAGATCGGCCGTGCCAACCGCATCAACCTGGCTTTCTGCAACGACAGCCGCTTCATGGGCGCCGCATCGTTTGCGTCCACGGGTTCCATTGTGGGTTACGACTTTATCTTCAACGATGTCCAGGACCGCCTGGATCCCTTTGACAACGAGACGTTCGACGCGAGCCCCATCGAGATGTACGCCGTCGCGACGGACATGCTCTTTGGAACCGCCACGTACCTGCCGGTCAAAAGCGCCGTGCTCGATCTCGACGCTGTGCGCGCATCGACCTCTTTGCCGCTGGTGACGCCGCCGGTCGAGATTGACGGGCACAAATACGTCGATGGCGGCGTGGCCGATTCGGTTCCTATCGAGCATGTGCTCGAAGAGGCGGGCTTCGACCGTGCGGTCGTCATCGTCACGCAGGACCGCTCGTACGAGAAAAAGCCCTACGAGTTTATGCCTGCCGCGCGCGCCCGCTATGCCGACTACCCCTATCTGCTCGAGGCTATCGAGACGCGCCACGACCGTTATAACATCCAGCGCATGCACCTGTGGAAGTATGAGCGCGAGGGCCGTGCGTTGGTCGTCGCTCCGCAAAAGCCGGTCGAGGTCGGCCATGTCGAGCACGATTCGGCAAAGCTCCTCGACCTGTATATCCAGGGCCGTCAGGAGGCAAAGCGCCTGCTCGCGGAAATCCAAGAGTTCGTTGAACGCTAGCGACGGCGAACCCTCAAAAAATGACAACAGCTAAAGAGCTGGAAAAATCACGGCTCGTGGATGACATGTGCAGAAACTCTGGTCGGAGCCAAAATACCTGTTGACTCGTACGGCGAGCGGGGTAATATGGACGGGTTACTTGCAGAGCCCCGTGAATCTCTGTAACAACACGTACTGTACATGGAGGAGTCTAAGTGATTTCGAAATCGACTCACTACGCCAAGCAGGGCGAGGTCCAGCGCAACTGGGTTCTCGTCGACGCCGATGGTGCTGTCCTGGGCCGTCTTGCCACCCAGATCGCAATGATCCTGCGCGGTAAGAACAAGCCCCAGTTCACGCCCAACAGCGACTGCGGCGACTTCGTTGTCGTCATCAACGCCGATAAGGTCCAGCTTACCGGTAACAAGGCCGACACGAAGACCTATTATCGCCACAGCGGCTACAACGGCGGCCTCAAGGCTGAGAGCTTCCGCCAGGCTATGGAGAAGCACCCGGAGAAGGTCATCGAGCGCGCCGTTCGCGGTATGCTGCCCAAGACCACCCTCGGCCGTGCCCAGATGACCAAGCTTAAGGTCTACGCTGGTGCCGAGCATCCGCATGCTGCCCAGAACCCCACGAAGATTGAGCTGGAGGCTTAAAGATGGCTGAGAACACCGTTGTCTACCAGGGTACCGGCCGTCGTAAGAACGCCGTCGCCCGCGTCCGTCTCGTCCCCGGCACCGGCAAGGTGACCATCAACAAGCGTGACGCCGAGCAGTATTTCGGCCGTCATCAGCTCGTTGAGAACGCCCTTGCTCCCTTCAAGGTGACCGACACCGCCGGTCAGTTCGACGTTATCGCTCTGTGCGATGGCGGCGGCATCTCCGGTCAGTCCGGCGCTCTGCGCCTGGGCATCGCTCGCGCTCTTCTGAACGCTGGCGACTACCGTGCTGACCTCAAGAAGGCCGGTTTCCTTACGCGCGATGCTCGCGTGGTCGAGCGCAAGAAGTACGGCCTCAAGAAGGCCCGCCGCGCTCCCCAGTTCTCCAAGCGCTAAGGTTTTATCTCCTTTCGAGATACAATGTACAAGCGGGGCCTGCCGATTCCTCGGCGGGTCCCGCTTTTCTTTTTCGACTAGGGTGGGCGGTTGCATATCGCCTGCTAGGGAAGGAGCGATCCTATGCCCCAGAACATCTTCGGTACCGACGGCGTCCGTGGCGTCGCCAACGCCGATCTTTCGTGCGATCTTGCGTTTCGCCTGGGTCGCGCGGCGACCAAGTTCCTTGGTCCGGACATCTGCATCGGCCGCGACACGCGTCTTTCGGGCACCATGCTCGAGAGCGCTCTGACTGCCGGCATTATGGCCGAGGGCGGCCGTCCGCATTGCTGCGGCGTTATCCCCACGCCCGCCGTGGCGCTGCTCACTGTTCAAAACGAGCTCGATGGCGGCATCGTCATCTCTGCTTCGCACAATCCGCCGGAGTTCAACGGCATCAAGTTCTTTAGCCGCAAAGGAATGAAGCTTCCCGATGCTGTCGAGGAAGAGATCAGCGCCTGGGTCATGTCCGAGGAAGCCATGGCTGCCGACACGCTGCCGACCGGTGCCGGCGTGGGCCACATCATCAAGATGAAGGACGCTCGCAAGGCATACGTCGACCACGCCATCGATACGCTTGATGGCCTGAGGCTCGACGGCCTGGTCGTTGCCGTCGACTGCGGTCACGGTGCTTCCTGCCAGACTACGCCCGCCGCGCTACAGCGCCTGGGCGCCACGGTCCATGCCATCAACACCGATTATTGCGGTACCGACATCAATGTCGAGTGCGGCTCCACTCACCTCGAGCCCCTGCGCGAGCTCGTGCTGCGCACCCACGCCGATATCGGCTTGGCCCACGACGGCGATGCCGATCGCGTGCTGTTCGTGGACAGCGAGGGCAATGAGATCGACGGTGACTACATCCTGGCTATCTGCGGTTCTGACCTCGCCGCTCGCGGCAAGCTCGCCAACTCCGAGATCGTCTCGACCGTTATGTGCAACCTGGGCTTCTCCATCGCTATGAAGGAGCAGGGCTTCGAGATGGTCCAGACCGCCGTGGGCGACCGCTACGTTCTGGAGCGCATGCTCGCGGACGGCGCCGTCATCGGCGGCGAACAGTCCGGCCACATCATCTTCCTGGAGCACAACACCACCGGTGACGGCCTGGTGACGGCTCTGCAGCTTCTGGCCGTGCTCAAGCGCACCGGTCGTACCCTCACCGATCTTGCCGGCATCATGAAGAAGTACCCGCAGGTACTCGTCAACGTGCATTCTGACAACAAGGCCGGTCTGGACGATTGCCAGCCCATCTGGGATGCCGTCGCTGCTGCCGAGAAGGAGCTTGACGGTCGCGGCCGCATTCTGGTGCGCCCGAGCGGTACCGAGCCGCTGGTCCGCGTGATGGCCGAGGCCGAGACGCACGAGCTGACCCAGCGCGTTGTCGACGACATCGTCGAGGTTGTCAAGCGCGAACTTCCCTAATGGTCAAAAACCGTTGCCAAGTGGTAAACTGTCAAGGTTATTTTGATTGATTGGTATGTCCGAGGGGGAGCATGTTCACTAAAGTCCTAAGGTCTTTTGGTATGCGTGGTCGAGTCCTTACGCTGGATGCTCCCATCTCGGGCGACGTCATTCCACTTTCCGAGGTAAACGACCAGACGTTTGCCACCGGCCTTTTGGGCCAGGGCGTGGCGATTCGGCCCACCGGAACGCGTGTGATTGCACCGGCTGATGCCAAGGTCGAGGCCATTTTTCCCACGGGACACGCTGTTGCGCTTAACACGGTCGATGGCTTGGACGTGCTCATCCACGTTGGTTTGGACACTGTTCAGCTCGAGGGCAAGCACTTTACCGTACATGCGCAAGTGGGTGACATCGTCCATAAGGGCGATGTGCTCATTGAGTTCGATCGCGAGGCAATTGCCGCCGAGGGTTACGATGTGACGGTTCCCATCTTGGTGTGCAACTCCGTTGAGTTCTCAAGCATCAAGGGCTCCGTTGGCGTGCATGTCGAAGAGATGGACCAACTCATCGTTGCTCGCGAGCGCTAGCAAGTGCACGTGGCCATTAGCCTACAATTCAAACACGTTTACGGAGGGCGCCCTTGAAAGAGGACGCCCTCCGTGGCAAGATGGGATTTGTCCGAGGCTAAACAGCTTCGGGTCACCGTGGACGGGCAGGGGCCTCGACGCGGCTAGACACGAGATACATACATTACGCGACCTCGCCCTGGTGGCCGCACACGTTGGTTGCGGCCGACGCGGGCCGCGGGCAAGTGCTTGTAAGGGAGCCTTGCCTCTCTTGTACGAGAAAGGACGCGTAATGAAGATCATTAAAGCTAAAGACTACGAGGATATGAGCCGCAAGGCCGCTAATATCATCTCGGCGCAGGTTATCCTCAAGCCCGACTGTGTGCTGGGCCTTGCCACCGGCTCCACCCCGATCGGTGCCTACAAGCAGCTCGCTGCTTGGTACGCGAAGGGCGACGTCGACTTTGCCGAGGTTAGCACCTACAACCTGGACGAGTATCGCGGCCTTTCGCACGACGATCCCCAGAGCTATCACTACTTCATGCGTGAGAACTTCTTCGATCACATCAACATCGACCTGAACAACACGCATGTGCCCGATGGCTCCAACCCCGACGCCGCCGCTGCCTGCTCTGAGTACGACAAGATCGTCGCCGACGCCGGTTACCCGGATCTGCAGCTGCTCGGCATCGGCAACAACGGCCACATCGGCTTCAACGAGCCCGATGACCACTTCTCCAAGGGTACGCACTGCGTCGACCTCACCGAGAGCACCATTCAGGCCAACAGCCGCCTGTTCGACAGCATCGACGATGTTCCCCGTCAGGCCTACACCATGGGTACCCAGACCATCATGTATGCCCGCATGATCCTGGTCGTCGCCAACGGCGAGGCCAAGGCTCAGGCTGTGCATGACATGTGCTATGGTCCGGTTACACCCGAGTGCCCGGCTTCGATCCTGCAGCTGCACACCAACTGCGTTGTCGTTGCCGACGAGGCCGCCCTTTCGCTCTGCGAGTAGCGATAGCCTATCACCTCGACATAGCTTTGCCGAAGGCCTCCGCTTTGCGGGGGCCTTTTTGCTGAGCGCGCGCCGTGTGCTTGACGAAAATCTTGCCGCGAACTTGACGGGTGCGTCAGGTGCAGCATGATTCATTCCATAGCAGATACTATGCATAAATGCTATGAAAAGGTCGTAGACGATAGCTGGCGTTAGGTGAGTTGCGCAACACAATTGAACAGCGCTCATTTGAGGTACACTGCCAAAGGATGGGACAAGCTGGCAAGCGCATTGACCTGCGCAAAGACTGATTGGTTGGGGGATAAGTTTCAATCGGACCACGCTGAACAAAAACTTGCCATTTGCGTACCAACAAACATCCTAAACCGTAGTATCGCTCTATTCATCTAGCGATACATATGGTCTAGCGTTACGGTGTCCATGTGGTCGAGTTGAGGAGCGGGCATGGTTAACGATTTGGGCAATATGGACGACCTCGAGCTTATGCCGCTGGGCAGTAGTTATACGGTGCGGCGCGATCGCTTGATGAACGAACTTATCGCCAAGGGCCGAAAGGCCGGCATCGTAGTCCTCTACGCGCCTGATGGCTTTGGGAAAACCTCGGTGC
Organism: uncultured Collinsella sp.; assembly: GCA_900550735.1. Lineage (GTDB taxonomy): Bacteria > Actinomycetota > Coriobacteriia > Coriobacteriales > Coriobacteriaceae > Collinsella. The sequence goes on along the minus strand of URTD01000041.1, from coordinate 4,525 downwards.
TGCTGCAGTATGCCCAAGAGGTTAAAAACGATCAGACGCGAGGTCCCGTGCGGATCATTGAGGCAGACCGCGCCATTGGGCGCGAGGTGTTTATGCAGCTCGAGGTCGTTACCGAAGAGCTTAAGGACAAGCCGCACTCCCTGATTGCAATCGATAACGTGCCTAACCTCAGCCAGGGCGAGACCGAGGAGCTGATCGACCGAATCCGAAGCCTGCGTGCTATGGGGGTTGGGGTCTTTATGAGCTGCCGTCCTTCGAATCGCCAGCTGATTCACGGACTGGGCGATTCGATCAAAGTCAACGCGCAGATGCTCAAGGTGCATGCCTATGAGTATTCGGCGTGGGCATCGGCGTTTTCGATCAGCACATCGCTCGACTTCTATCAGCTTACGCAGGGCGTGCCCGAGCTCGTCTCGGCTATGCAGTCGGGACTCTACGGGCAGGGAGACGTTGCCCAGATGCTCGAAAACGAGATCGTCAATATCTACGGTGCGGCACTTGTTGATCTGGCGTCGCTCGAGAACAACGCCCTGTTTAGTGTGGCATGCTTGATGGTCCTAATGGGTGAGGGCAATATTTCGGAGCTCGAGGCTTGCGGCGTTAGGCTTTCGGCGATTGACCAGTCCTATCTTGTCCGCGATTATCCAATTTTTGGCGTTGATCCGGCAGACCGGAGCTTTACCTGCTTGGGTACCGAGGACAACGCGCGTCTGCGATTGCGCAAGCTGGTCGCCGAAATTCGCCCCGAACTCGTTGTGCGGGCGGCGCGTATTTTGATTAAAGCGGGGCGCTGCGATACCGCGATGGACCTTGCCGACGCGTTTTTGGACCGCAGTGCGGTGTTGGAGCTTGCCGGGCAGTATGGGGTCGATCTGGCCCTGACGGGGCATGGAGGGGATGTTTGCCGCGCGGCGCTGGGAAAGACCGAAGCAGATGGCCGGGTATCGGAGCCGACGCCTGACGAGGCACTCGGCATCTATCTGGCGGCGGTGAGCGTCTCCAATACAAAACTCGCGCGGTATATGGCCTCAATTATCGAGCATGCGGGCGAGCAAGCGATTTGCGAGCTCGATCCCGTGTCGTGGAAGGTAGCGCACGCGTTTACGGCCGCCTGTTATGGAGATAGTGGTCTGGGGCTTCCGGCAAGTCATACAGCGTTGGAAAGTGAGGCGTCCTGTGCCGCACTCGACATGCTGTCCGCACATGTCGAGATAAAGCATGGGCTGACCGAGCGGGCGAAGGGTGGTGAGATCCTCGCGGGGCTCAAAACGGATAAGGCCTACGATTGTGAGCTCGATATCGCGGGAACGTTTGTGCGGGCGGACCGCATGTTGACGGAGCTATTTGATGGGTCGTATGCAGGTACTGACGAGCGTGATGACGAGATGGCCCTGACGCTCGAGGCACTCGAAGCGCGTGGAATCCGAGCGCTCGCCATCTGGGTGCGCATGGTATTATCGGCACGGCGCCTGTTTGCCGGCATGCCGGTGACCGATGAGCAGGCATTCAATGAGCTCGACCGTTTTGCCGTGCGCGTGCGCGACAATCAAGTCCAGTTGTTTGGCTTGATACTGGAAGGCTGGCAGTCGCTGGCCGAGGGGCGTCCGGTCAATGCCAAATTCCGTGCGGTGCAGGTGCTCAGGCTTGCCGAGGAATCGATTGGATACATACGCGACAACGCACTGCTGCTAGAGCGCGCGGCGTACTTACGCAATACATCGATGGTATCGGTGCGCGAAGAGGCAGAGCTGCTCGATTTGAGTCGGACGCAGGTCGGTGGTGCCGAGGCTTGGATGGTGGCGCTGCATTTGGCCTCCGCGGGCCGCGATAGCGACCTTGCAGCCTGGATGTCCATGAACCGCCCAGGGATTTTGGATCCGTCGTATCGGCTGTTTGCGCGTCTTGCGATGCATTGTCTGGGTGAGCCGGCTACTAGAATTCGAAAGAAGCTCCCGGTGCGCGAGCTGTCGCGGTATTCGCTGCGTGACGACTTTGAGGGCGAAGGCGAGCGTCTGTTCCAGGCCGGCGATGCCGAGGGCGTCGATGTGATTGGCCATATCGAGATCCGCATGTTTGGGGCGTTTCGCGCCGAGCGCGACGGGTTTCCCATCACGGATAAGATGTGGCGCCGCAAGAAAGCGGCGACGCTTGCCGAGCGGCTTGCGCTGGGCATGGATGCACTGGTCGACCGCGAGACGCTGGCTATGGAGCTGTGGCCCCATGCCGAGTTCAATAGCGCTCGTAACAATCTGTACTCGACGATATCGCGCCTGCGTTCGGCCTTGGGGCCGACACCGGACGGCAAGTCGTGTGTGCTGATCCAAAACGAGTGCATTGGGCTTAACGGCGATTACGTCAAGACCGACGTGCGGTTGTTTGATCAGATAAGCCGCGAAGTTTTGGGAAATCGCACGGGTGCGCGCGGACCCCATCTGATTGAGCTGTGCCTTAAGATCGAGCAGCTCTACGCCGGCCCGTTGTATGTTCCCAATGGCTGTAATCCCACCTACTTTTTGCGTATGAGGCGCATTATGGAATCTAAGTATATCGACTGCATGATTCGGGGCGCGAATGCCGCCCTAGAAGAAAACGACCTGCAGTCGGCGGTATGGCTGGTGGAGTCGGGGCTGCGGCAAGAGACGGCGCGCGAGGACATGGTGCGTTGCGCTATGCGCGTCTACGGTGCGGCGGGGCGACGACGCGATATCGTCGAGCTGTACAGTGGGCATATGCATCACCTGAGGGAGCAGGTCAATGGCGTGCCCGAGCCCGAGACGCGGCGTCTGTACGAGCGCTTGGTGGAGGGTAGGCTTAACCGCGTGCTCGTCGAACGATAAAAAATGAGCGTCCGAATTGCTCGGACGCTCGCAAGCTTGATGTATGTTGGCTCGCCGGATTGTTGGCTCTTAGACGAGCTTAATCTTCTCGATGTCCTTGCGCGAGGACTCGCGATACAGCGAGAACTTGCGGCCGATAACCTGGACGACCTCGGCATGGCAGCGATCGGCAAGCTCTTCGGCGGCCTCGCGGGCGGAAAGGCTGGAACCATCGAGTACGGAGCACTTAACGAGCTCGTGCTTCTCCAGGTAGGCGACCGTCTGCTCGACGGTGCCCTCGTTGATGTCGGACTTGCCGATGATGATGGCGGGGTTGAGGTGATGGGCCATGCTGCGAAGCTGCTTGACCTGGGCTCCTGTCAGTGCCATGGGTTCTCGCTTTCTATGTTATGGGGCGCCCCACGATGGGGCCTTAATCTACGTGAGCTGTCCCACGATAGCGCAGGAACGGCGCGGTGTGGGGCGTGTTTGCCCAGTTCAAAAAGAATGCGGATGCCGAGCGGGAGAACAGCGCGGGTTACGGGCGGACGTGTGCGGCGGCCGAAAGCGGTCTATGGACGGCCCGAAGAGACCGGCTCCCATGCAATAAACGCCCAACGGACCTTGCGGACGTGGTCGAGCATATAGCGTCCCTGCGGCACCCCTTTGGACCCCGGCTCGCCAGCACGGGGATTCTCAATCATATGTTGAGCGACGTAGTCGCGCAGACAGTCGATCTTATCCTCGTTACCGTGCTCGAGCATGCGGGAGAAGTCCGCTACGCCCGCCTCAAGGCTATCGAAGGTATCGCGACGAGGTGATTCAAAGTACGTAACCTGCGGCAGAGCACCCATCTGAATGAGGATATTAAAGGCATATACAAAACCATTACTGCAGGTAACCGAGGCACCGATGGCGTTCATCAGGTGCAGGTCATAGCGCGGGCTGGAGTTGGCGACCATCGTGACAGCACAACGCCGACGAGCCGTTCGATCAAGCTTGGCAAGCGCGCCTTTAAGGTTGGTCGTGGTGACAGAGCGACTGGCAAAGGCAACATCTACCGCTTTCGCGACCGGTCCAACCAAATCCCAGTCATCATCCCAAGCAAGCTCAAGCGGTGTAATGCGATCCTCGAGCCCATAGTACTCAATGCCAGCATCAAGCGTGCCCAACATGGCAGGGGAAAAGTCAGCAGCAATCACAGGATGCCCGTCTTGCGCAAGCGGAATAGCAATCGACCCAGCCCCACACCCCATATCCAGCACGGACTCACCAGGCTTTAACGCCAACAGCTTCATAAAGTCCCGGGCATACGGAGCAGTCTCAAGCGGCCGAAAATGCCGAGCCCTTTTGTCCCACTCAAAAGAGTCATCTGCCCGCCGCCGACCAGCCTGCAGACGCATCCATTCGCCATTCCAATCCGCAGAAAGCAGCTCAGAACGAATCAAATCATCAGCCACGGGCTATCCCCCTCACAACAAAAAAGCGACCCCTCCCAAAAGAAGAGCCGCAACCAGCATATATCAGAAAGAACCGTTCCAACGCCAAGCCGCCCTCACAACCAAGGCGGGCAGGAGCGAAGCGACTGCCATACGGGATAGGACCCAACCGAGGTCCCGTTGTGTGGGAGCCCCGGGGAGGGCAAATATATAAGGTCGATCGCGAGTTCCGCACGAGCCGGAGAGCACTTAATGTGCTCTCCGTGCGAG
>URTD01000040.1 GCA_900550735.1 uncultured Collinsella sp. | reverse complement strand
TGTGGTTTAGGAAAAACAATATATGAAAGGGACAATATGAATCAGGAAAAGGTTATTGTTATAGACTTTGGCGGACAGTACAACCAGCTTGTAGCTCGTCGTGTCAGGGAATGTAATGTGTACTGTGAGATATACTCATATAAGACAGACATTGAAAAAATCAAAGCCATGAATCCTAAGGGAATTATTCTCACCGGTGGTCCTAACAGTTGTTACGAGCCGGGAGCACCTTCGTGCACAGATGAATTGTTCAACCTTGGTATTCCTGTACTTGGTCTTTGTTATGGTGCACAGCTTATGTCTCACGTACTTGGCGGAAAAGTTGAAAAAGCTGACGTCAGAGAATATGGTAAGACAGAAGTCATCATCGACAAGAAAGATTCCAAAGTATTTGAAAATGTATCTGCAACAACAACCTGCTGGATGAGCCATTTTGATTATATTTCGCAGGTGGCACCGGGATTTGAGATTACTGCACACACAGCAGACTGTCCGGTAGCAGCAGCAGAAAATGCAGCAGAAAAGCTTTATGCAATCCAGTTCCATCCTGAAGTGCTTCATACACCGGAAGGAACCAAGATGATCAACAACTTTGTAAAGAATGTCTGTGGATGTGTCGGCGAATGGAAGATGGATGCATTTGTTGAAAATACCATCCAGGAAATCCGTGAAAAAGTTGGGGACGGAAGAGTACTTCTTGCGCTTTCAGGCGGAGTTGATTCCTCTGTGGCAGCAGGACTGCTTTCCAGAGCAATCGGCAAACAGCTTACCTGCGTATTTGTAGATCACGGTCTTCTTCGTAAGAATGAAGGCGATGAAGTTGAGGCAGTATTTGGACCGAATGGTCAGTTTGACCTGAACTTTATCCGTGTCAATGCACAGGAAAGATACTACAACAAGCTTGCTGGAGTTACAGAACCGGAAGCAAAGCGTAAAATTATCGGAGAAGAATTTATCCGTATTTTTGAAGAAGAAGCAAAGAAGATCGGTGCAGTGGAATTCCTTGCACAGGGAACGATTTACCCGGACGTTGTAGAAAGCGGACTTGGCGGAGAATCAGCAGTGATCAAGTCTCATCACAACGTAGGAGGACTTCCGGAGTATGTTGATTTCAAAGAAATCATTGAACCACTTCGTGATCTCTTCAAAGATGAAGTCCGCAAGGCAGGTCTTGAACTTGGACTTCCGGAGAAGCTTGTATTCCGTCAGCCATTCCCGGGACCGGGACTTGGAATCCGTATCATCGGAGAAGTAACGGCTGAAAAAGTACGGATCGTACAGGATGCAGATGCAATTTACAGAGAAGAGATTGCAAACGCGGGACTTGACCGCAGCATCGGACAATATTTTGCAGCCCTGACCAACATGAGAAGCGTTGGTGTTATGGGTGACGAGAGAACTTACGATTATGCAGTTGCACTTCGTGCAGTGAATACGGTAGATTTTATGACTGCTGAGGCAGCGAAGATTCCGTATGAAGTACTTGATAAAGTAATGAGCAGAATTATCAATGAAGTTCGTGGGGTTAACAGAGTATTCTATGATCTGACGAGTAAACCGCCGGGAACGATTGAGTTTGAGTAGAATCCGGTGAGCCGCAAACCCTTTGTTTATAAGGGGTTCAAGGCTCCCCGTTTTCGCGATTGCACACTGATTGCACAGTGCGCGGTCTTAAAGTAGAATAAGAAACGCGGTTTATGGGCTGCGGACGGGTGTTGCTTCTTGGCGGGAGGGCACCCGTTTTTTCTTTCTCATACACGGTGGTAGTCCGCCGTGTGTTGGTTGCTCGTGTAGTTCGCGATGCTCATCTTCGGCTCACTGTAGTTGAGGATGCCGGTAAGTTTCTTCGCGACCGCTTGGTTGGTATTGGGGTACAGGTGCCCGTAAGTCCCAAGCGTGGTCTGTATCTTCTCATGCCCGAGCCGTTCCTTGAGGAGCAGTGGGCTTTCTCCCATGTTGATGAGAAGTGACGCGTGGGAGTGTCGGAGGTCGTGAACCCGGACGCGGTGAACGCCTGCGAGGTCTGCGAGCTTCTTCATCGCACGCGGAAGCCTTGTCTTTGTGGTCGGAAGCCCGTTGTAGCTCAATACGAACTCGCAGTCAGGGATGACAACGCGCTGCACCTTGCGCCATGCGGCGAGTTCGGAAAGCGTGTCCTCATCCAGATAGATGGAGCGGATTGCCGCACGCGTCTTCGGTTTCGTGAACTTGTAGTCCGACTGGTTGTGGTAATAGAGCGTTTTGGTGATGGAACAAAGCCCGGTCGTGAAGTCGATATCGCTCCACAGGAGGGCAGATGCTTCCCCAAGCCGCATCCCACTCATGAACAGGAAGAGCAGGCTGATGAACAGGTAGTGCTCGTAGTAGTCTCCCTTGTAGAGTTTGGAAATCACCTTCTCGAACTCCTCAAGCGTCCAGAAGTCCACAAGCGGTTTCTGCCCACGAACGTTGCCGACCATCCGTGACGGGTTCCTTTCCGTAATACCCAATATGACGGCACGGTCGAAGGCAACGGAGAGCATTCCCTGTGTGACGCGCACATAGTTGGGGCTATATCCCGCCCGGATGAGGGCAAGCTGCCAGTTCTGTATGTCGATTGGCTCGATGGCATCGGTAAACTTCTCGTAGAAGCAGGAGAAGTGTTTCCGCACCGTACCGGCGCGGTTCTCGAAGGTACTCTCCTTTACCTGTGTCTGATACCAAGGCAGGTAGGTGTCCTCAATGAACGTTCCGAAGGGAATCCTTTTCTGTTCGGTGGGAAGCGATTGGGAAGCAAATTGCAAAACGAGTTTTGCATATTCCTCTTTCGCTTCTTTTTTTGTTTTGAATCCGCTCCGGTATTTCTGAATCCGCTTTCCCGTGGAATGGTCGAATCCGAGATTGGCGCGGAAATAGTAGGTGCCGTTATCGGCTTTCTTAATTTGGTCGTTTGCCATTTGTCTTTACTCCTTTTTCAGGAGCGCGACCAGCGGCATCACCGTCTAAGGCAATCCCAAGAAGCTCCTCGACGGCTTCCGCCGGAACGCGGTCGAGCTTGCGTGAGGAGTAGAAGGGATAGCCCTTCTCAACCATGCGAATTTTCGCCAGACGGATGATATCGGTGGCGAAAGAGTTCCCATAGCCGAGGGCAACTAAATCTCTTTTCGTTACGGTTACCATGGCTCTCCTTTTGACAGGAAAGCAGACTACTCGTCTTTCTGACTGTATTGTAGCAGGTCAGAGCGTGTTTGTATATAGTCTGCTTCCTTTCCTTCTTTCTGGTTGTCTGGTTTCCTGTGTTTGTGGTTTTACTGTTTACGGTTTAAACCTCAGCATCGCACGCAACAGCTTCGCCTGCATGAACGATTTCATCGAGAGGTCGATGCCGTAATCCCAGAAGCCATCCGCGTCGGTGTAGAATCCGGTGCAGAGTCCGTCCATGAAGTCGTTGAAGTAATCGAGCACCGCCCCGGCAGCAAGGGCATCTCCGCCTGTCGCGGCAACGACGGTATCGTAGTCAATCTTTCCCTTTACCATGCGGGTCACCCCCTTCCGTCAGAATGTCCGCAAGACGGGCGAGCGCACGGGCGCGACGGTTCTGCACCGTGGAGCGTGGGAACCCCATGTCCTCACCGATACGCCTATCCGACCATCCGGCAAAATAGGAGAGCAGGATGATTGCCTGCTCCTCTGGGCAGAGTTTTTCCAGCGCATCCGCGAGGTCTTTGTCTGTCACGCCGATAGGCTTCCCGGCGGCATCGAATACGGTTTCCCGCTCCGGCACGTCCTGCCAGTCCGCAAGGCTTTCGAGTTCACTTCTTCTGAGGTCGCAGAACAGCACCTCGCGGTTGCGTCTCCTTTTGCGCTCCCTCAAAACGTCCGTCCGCGCGTTCACGAGGGTCTTCCGGCAATAGGTCAGGAACATGCCGACCACTTCGTTACGGTTCGCTTTCTCTTTCGTCATCTTTTTTTCCTCCTTTCGGTATAGGCACGATTTCCGTGCCCTTTCCTGCCAAGAGGAAAAAGAAAGCCCCGCAGCGTCGATACGCTACGGGGCGCGGGGACGGTGCCGGGAAGGAAATCGGCACCAGAATCAGGAAGAAGCGGCTGATGCTTAAAAACCGCTCCGCTACGATTCTATCCCCTCGATTCCCAACTTCCGCTTGAAATCTTTGCGGTTCTTCATTCCGATTTCCCGACGGCGCGAATTGCCGTCGTACTTCACCGGGAACCCGACCTCAACGATGCGGTCGAAGACACGTCCCCACGGGTCATCTGCCGTGGCGTTCAGGATTCTCTCGCGAAAGTCGAAGTTCGTCGTTATCACCATCGGTTTCCCTGCCTTGTAGCGTCCGTCGATAACGTCGTAGACGTGCTCCATGACGTACTCGGTGGAGCGCTGGGCACCGAGGTCTTCAAGGATGAGGAGGTCTGGGGCGAGGATTCTCTCAAGGTTCCCGGAACGCTTCTCGAAGGAGGATTCCATCAGGTTCACGACCTGCTTGATATCGGTCACGAGACAGGAGAACCCGCGCTCGATGACGGCATTCGCGATGCAGGACGCATGGAAGCTCTTGCCCGTGCCGCGCTTCCCGTACAGGACAAGCCCCTCCGGGTCTTTCGGGTCGAAGGTCGCGGCAAATGCCTTGCAGACGGTGCTCTGAGCCGCGTTCCTGCCGTCATCGGCATCGAAGGTGCAGAAGGCGTACCTGCCGGATGAGGGGAAGCACTGCTTCCTTAGCCGTTCCGTCCTACGCCTTTTCTCCGCCCGCTCGGTTTCCTCGCGCTGCCTGTCCGTTTCCTCCCTCTGGCAACGGCACATGGTCGGGACAAGGTGCGGCTCCTTGAAGATTCCGCCCGCCGGGAACATCCGCTCGCGTGGCTCTCCGCATTTCCCGCAGACGAGGATGCCGTCCGCGTCGCGATAGTCCTCGCCCGGCTTCCGTCCGTCATGCTCCTTGGTTTTCGTTACGTTTTCACTCATTTACCTCGTCCTTTCTGCGTTACCCTGTCTGAGAGCCTGTCTACGGGACTTTGCAGTCTTGTTCGGGCAGTTGCTGCCACATGACATTTAACGTGTCATAGGCAGGCTCTCAGGCATTCTCAGTGGCATTTCTAGTACATGTTCTCGTCGATATATCCCTGAGCCGTCTCACGGTCACAGCCCCATTTCGCCATGACCTCCTCGACGGAGGGGATTTTCCCGACCGCATTGGCCTTCGGTTCCGTGCGTGCGGGAGGGGTCGCGGCCTTCGGGCGCTCGTTCCTGTCCCAGACTGCGGCGAGCTTCTTCCAGTCATCGACGGGCTTGCCGGAGTTCGTGCGCCAGCCGCGTCCCTCGTTCACATCGAAGAAGCGGTCGGGGCAGGCTGCCTTGAACTTGCCGGTCTGCGTGGCGGCAGCCAGGTCGGCGTCGAGGACCACAAAGTCATCGTGCTCGTTGGCGAGCTCGACGAGGGCCTCGCCGTAGCTTACGCGCGTGGCGATTTTCTTGACGTCTGCCATCCTAGAGCTCCTCTCCGGCGGCCGTGAGCTCTGCCATGGCCTGCTCAAACTGTTCATCGTTGGGGGCCTTGCCGTGCCAACCAACCTGGTTCTCCATAAAGGAAACGCCCTTGCCCTTCATGGTCTCGGCGATGATGGCGGTCGGCTGACCCTTGGTGGCGCGGGCCTCGGCAAAGGCGGCGCGGATCTGATCGAAATCGTTGCCGTCGGCAAGCTCCACCACGTGGAACTTAAAGGCGCGGAACTTGTCGGCGAGCGGCATGGGGTCGTTGACCTCCTCGACGGGGCCGTCGATCTGCAGGCCGTTGTGGTCGACGATCACGCAGAGGTTATCGAGCTGCTGGTTGCCGGCAAACATGGCTGCCTCCCAGACCTGGCCCTCCTCGCTCTCGCCATCACCCAGCAGGGCGTACGTGCGGTAAGTATCGCCCCAGTGCTTGGCGGCAACCGCCATGCCCACGGCGGCGGAGATGCCCTGGCCGAGCGAGCCGGTGGACATATCGACGCCCGGGGTGTCGTTCATGTTGGGATGACCTTGCAGGTGGCTGCCGATATGGCGCAGCGTCTCGAGATCCTCCTTGGGGAAGAACCCACGCTCGGCGAGCACGGCGTACAGGCCCGGAGCGCAATGGCCCTTGGAGAGCACAAAACGGTCGCGATCGGCCTTGCGGGGATCGGCCGGGTCGACGTTCATTTCCTCAAAGTACAGATAGGTCATGATGTCGGCAGCGCCGAGCGAACCGCCCGGATGGCCGGACTTGGCAGCGTGCACGCCGGTGACGATGCCCTTCCTTACCTCGTTGGCAACCTTTTTGAGCTCTTCGTCGCTCATTGTGCCTTCCTTTCATCCTCATTAGACAAAATGCGCACGGCACCGAAGGTAATCCCAACACAGCCGCAATGCACGTACGTCATTCATTATGCTGGAAACTGATGGCTTTACCAGAGTTTTTATCATTATTTGAACAATTTAGCAGGCAGAACCGCTGATGAAACGGTTTATCAATGTGAACGTCTTTTGGATGGAACGCGATCGACCCTACGCGCTAATGTCCTTGAATCCCTCGCCGAAGGCTTCCGTAACGTCGGCAACCGTCACGATGGCATGAGGATCGCGCTCGCGCACGATCGTCTTGAGGGTATTGAGCTCTCGACGGCTCACGATGACCATAATCACTGGCTTCTCGGCACCCGAATACATGCCAGTCGCCTTAAACTTGGTACAACCACGACCCAGGCCATACATGATATCGGCAGCGATATCAGGGAACTTGTCCGAGATGATGAGTACCATACGGCGTTTGTTGCCACCATCGACCACGGCATCGATCACGTAGCCGCTAATGACCATCGAAAGGCCTGCATACAGTGCGTTTTCGATTGAAAAGACCGGAGCCGATAGCGCGCATACGGCAACATCGATCGCCATGACGGTCGAGCCCACCGGCAGCGAGGTGTTACGCGAGATGATTTGGCCAATCGTGTCCGAGCCGCCGGTGTTGGCGCCGGCGCGCAACACCATGCCGTAACCGATGCCCGTAATAATGCCGCCCCACATGGCAGGGAGCATCAGGTCCGCATCCGCCAGAGGTGCTACAAACGGGGCGAACAGATCGGTAAAGAAGCCCAGCAGCACAAAGCCCGTCGCGGTCTGCACCACGTAGAACATGCCGCCCTCGCGCATAACGACCAACAACAGCAAGGCGTTCATCACGATCGTCTGAATACCAACGGGAAGCGATAGGCCGCGCGCCGCGCCGACCGCCTGGATAATGGTGGCAAGGCCCGTAACGCCACCGGCGGCAAGACCGTTGGGAATCAAAAACAAGTCGGTCGCGATGGCGGCCAAGGCACACCCCAACATGATCTGGGGCAGGTCGTGAAAGAAGTTCATCGAAAGAATGCGCTTGATGTCCAGACGATATGCCATGCTGCCTCCCTCAAAAAAGCGCACCCAAACGGATGCGCTTTGAACTTCTTCTTGTATTCGATTCTACCGATCCGCCGGACAAAAACCACCCCTGCGCAGGGTTTATTCTGGATACAAACCCGTCCAACCGTTGGGCTTGGCATCGGCTTGAAGCCACCCGATGTTTTAGACCTCCGAGCCTTCTGCATCGGCGTTGCCGGTAGCCCAGCGATGGTAGCCAATAACAAACGGGTCCAGGTCGCCATCGTCAAGGACGGCCTCGACATTGCTGGTCTCCACGCCCGTGCGTAAGTCCTTGACCATCTGGTACGGGTAGAGCACGTAGCTGCGAATCTGGTTGCCAAAACCAATCGTGGTCTTGGGTCCGCGGATCTCATCGAGCGCCTCGGCGCGCTTCTCGAGCTCAATCTCGTACAGGCGAGCCTTGAGGATCTGCATGCACGCGGCCTTGTTCTGAATCTGGCTGCGCTCGTTTTGGCAGGTGACCACAATGCCGCTGGGAAAATGCGTCACGCGCACGGCGGAGTCGGTGGTGTTGACGCCCTGACCGCCCGGGCCGCTCGCGTGGTACACGTCCACGCGGATGTCATCGGGACTGATCTCGATGTCGATATCATCGGGTAGCACGGGGATGACCTCGACGCCGGCAAACGTGGTCTGGCGGCGCTTCTTGTCGTCGGTGGGGCTAATGCGAACCAAGCGGTGGACGCCGGCCTCGGCGCGCAGCATGCCAAATGCGTCCTTGCCCTCGACGGTAAAGGTCGCACGGTCAATGCCGATGACCTCGGCCGCGGGACAGTCGTTGATGGTGACCTTCCAGCCGCGACGCTGGCAGTACTTCATGTACATCTTAAAGAGCATGAAGGTCCAGTCCTGGGCCTCCAGACCACCCTGTCCGGGCTTGATGGTCACAATGGCATCGCCGTGATCGAACTCACCGGTAAACCAGCTCGAAAGCTCAAGCTCATCGATGGCACGGGCCAGGCGCTCAGCCGTGGCTGCAGCCTCCTCGCGAAGGGCGGCGGCGTCGGGGTCATCCCCCATCTCCTCGGCAAGCTCCAGCGCGGCGCGGGCATCGGAAAGCTCGCCGCGCGCGGTGTCCACGGCAGCGATATCTTCCTTGGTGCGCGCGATCTCCTCCATGGTGGCACGGGCGGCGTCGGCGTCATCCCAAAAGCCAGGGGCAACACTTTTGGTCTCGAGCTCGAACACGCGGGTACGCTTCTCGTCCAGGTGGAGATACGACTCGACCTCACCGAGCCGGTCCGCAAACGCGTCCAGCTCGGCGGGCGTTACCTCTAAAGCCTCAGCCATTAACGATTCCTGCCGTGGCAGTACTTAAACTTCTTGCCGCTACCGCAGGGGCACGGGTCGTTGCGGCCCACGTTGACGTACGGATCGTCGCTCTCGGACTTGCGATAGGTGTTGTTGACGGCAGCCGGACCACCCTGGACAGCTGTGCGGGCCTGCACCTGCGCCTGCTTGCGCAGCACCGAGCCGCCGTTGTCACCATCGACCTCGGCAGGACCGGAGAAGTGCGCACCCTCGAGCGCGGGCTCCTCCTTGTGCTCCACGGCACGCGGGGCAGCCTTGATCTCGATGCGCAGAACCGTACGCAGGTAATCCTCGTACATGGTATCGACGAGTATCTGGAACGCGCCGTAGGCCTCGGTCTTGTACTCAACCAGCGGGTCGCGCTGGCCAAAGCCGCGCAGGCCGATGCCGGTCTTGAGGTAGTCCATCTCCTGCAGGTAGTTCATCCAGCGGGTATCGATGACGCGCAGCATGACCTGGGTGTTGAGCTCGCGCATCAGGTCCTCGCCCAAGCGCTCGGCCTTCATGTTGTAGCACTTCTCTACGTAAGCCAGGACATCGGCAGCCAGGGCCTCATAATCCTCGTCGGGGAACTTCGGCGTATCGATGTGGCCGGTGAGCTCCACAACCCACTTGCGCAGGCCCTCCAGGTCGCGCTCGCCATCGTGACTGTCCTTGGTGCAGAACTCCTGCACGCAGCGGTACACGGTGTCGTGCATGACCTCGGTGATGTGGTCGGTCAGGTCCTTGCCGTCCAGAATCTTATTGCGCTCGGCGTAGATGACCTGGCGCTGCTTGTTCATGACGTCGTCGTACTCAAGGACGCTCTTACGCATGGAGAAGTTGATGCTCTCGACCTTGTGCTGGGCGCTCTCGACGGCCTTGGAGATGATCTTGTGCTGGATGGGCATGTCGTCGCCCATGTCGGCCGTGACCATCATCTTGGAGACGCGGTCCATCTTGTCGCCGCCGAACAGGCGCATGAGGTCGTCCTCGAGCGACAGGTAGAACTGGGTCTCGCCTGGATCGCCCTGACGGCCGGAACGGCCGCGCAGCTGGTTGTCGATACGGCGGGACTCATGGCGCTCGGTGCCGATGACGGTCAGGCCGCCGGCGGCAAGCACGCGCTCGCGCTCGGCCTTGCAAGTCTCCTTGGCCTCGGCGTTAAACTGCTCGAGCTGCTCGGGCGTCACATCCTCCATGGTCAGACCCTCGTACTCCAGGCGCTCGCGCACCAGCTCGTCGGGGTTGCCGCCCAGCAGGATGTCGGTACCACGACCGGCCATGTTAGTAGCGATGGTCACGGCGCCGTAGCGTCCGGCCTGGGCAACGATGTGGGCCTCGCGTTCATGGTGCTTGGCGTTGAGGACCTCGTGTGCGATGCCGCGCTTGGTAAGGGCGGCGGACAGCTTCTCGGAACTCTCGATGGAGACGGTGCCCACCAGGACCGGCTGGCCCTTGGCGTGACGTCGCTCGACATCGTCGGCGACGGCGTTGTACTTGGCCTGAATGGTGCGGTACACCAGGTCCTCGTGATCCACGCGCTGCACGGGCTTGTTGGAAGGGATGACTTCGACGGGCAGCTTGTAGATCTCGCGGAACTCGGCATCCTCGGTAAGTGCCGTGCCGGTCATGCCGGAGAGCTTGTCATACAGACGGAAGTAGTTCTGCAGGGTGATGGTGGCCAGGGTCTGGTTCTCCTCGCGTACGAGCACGCCCTCTTTGGCCTCGATGGCCTGGTGCAGGCCCTCAGAATAGCGGCGGCCTTCCATAATGCGGCCGGTGAACTCGTCGACGATCTTGACCTCGCCGTTGGTGACCACGTACTGCTTATCGCGGTGGAACATGTACTGGGCCTTCAGCGCCTGCTGCAGGTGGTTGACCAGCTGGCCGGAGAGATCGGCATAGATGTCATCGATACCCAGGCGGCGCTCGATTTTCTTAAGGCCGCGCTCGGTGGCGGCAATGGTGTGCTTGGCCTCGTCCATGACGTAGTCGCCCGTGGGCTCCACGTCCTCGGTGGCGGTGAGCATGTCGTGCGACACGTCCTCGCCGCGCTCAAGGCCACGCACGGCACGCGCGAAGTCCTTGTAGGTACTGGCGGACTTGGTGCCAGCGCCCGAGATGATCAGCGGGGTGCGGGCCTCATCGATCAGGATGGAGTCAACCTCGTCGACGATGGCGTAGTTGTGACCGCGCTGCACGCGCTGCTCGGGACGGGTGACCATGTTGTCGCGCAGGTAATCGAAACCGAACTCGGAGTTGGTGCCGTAGGTGACGTCTGCCTGGTAGGCCGGACGCTTGAGCTCGAGCGGCATGTTGTTCTGGAGCAGACCGACGGTCATGCCCAGGTACTTGTAGATGCGGCCCATCCACTCGGAGTCGCGCTTTGCCAGGTAATCGTTGACGGTAACGACATGCACGCCCTTGCCGGCGATAGCGTTGAGATAGCCGGCCAACGTGGAGACGAGGGTCTTACCTTCGCCGGTCTTCATCTCGGCGATGTGGCCCTCGTGCAGTGCCATGGCGCCAATGAGCTGCACGTCAAAGTGGCGCATACCCATGGTGCGCTTGGAAGCCTCACGCACGGTGGCAAAGGCCTCGGGGAGCATGTCGTCGAGCGACTCGCCGTTGGCGTAACGCTCGCGGAACTTATCGGTCTGGCCGCGGAGCTCCTCCTCGGTCATCTTCTCAAACTGGGGCTCAAGACCGTTGATCTGGTCGACGATCTTGTAGTAGCGCTTAAGGTCCTTATCGGATCCAAAGGACAGCAGCTTTGACATGAATCCCATGTGGTTTTCCTTTTTGGCCATCGCCCACGCCGTGCAGCTGCGGGCGAGTTAAACACAGATGATTGTACTTTAGCCAAACAAGGCGCGGCCTATACGGTCGAGCTCGACCGCCACGTAATAACTACGACCAACCTGCCACAATGGGACAGGTTAATTTTGGCAGGTTTTATCTGGGCAAACGCTGCCTCTCTGCCATTTGGTGCAATGGGGGCAGGTTGGTTTGCACCAATAAAAAGAAAAGGGCCGCGCACCCAAATGGATGCACGGCCCTCACGCCATGAATGCGAGTGATTCCGCGGCGAGCTATTTACTCAGCAGCCTCGGTGGTCTCGGCCTCGGCAGCGGCCTCCTCGACGGGAGCCTCTGCGGGAGCCTCGGCGGCCTGCTTGGCAGCCTCCTCGGCAAACTTAGCAGCACGCTTAGCCTTCTCGGCAGCCTTAGCCTCAGCGGCGGCCTTGCGAGCGGCCTCGGCCTCAGCAGCCTTGGCGGCCTTGGCAGCCTTGGCCTCCTCGGCCTTCTTGAGCTGGGCGGCAGCGGCGCCACCGAACTTGTCGGCGAAGCGCTGGACGCGTCCACCGGTGTCGACGAACTTCTGCTGGCCGGTGTAGAACGGGTGGCACTCGTTGCAAAGCTCGACCTTCATCTCGGACACGGTAGCGTGCGTCTTGAAGGTGTTGCCGCAGGAGCACGTCACCGTGCACTCGACATACTGGGGATGGATACCCTGCTTCATGGTAGGACTCCTTATTGGTCAGGCGCTGGTTACCGATCAGCGCATAAGGCGTCTTGGTTTCCGACCAAGACAACAAACTCGGCTATGGTACCACGGCGCCGCGCGTCCCACAAAAGGTTCACGGTCTTTTCGGAACGACACGCATCTGACCCATCGAAACACATCTCCACCGTTCCTTCAACTGGGAAAATGCCGTCCCCGGGGCCTGAGAAGGGCCCCGGGGACGTTCGACTGACTGCGGGAACGGCCTTTCCGCTCAATGTGTTCGGCTGAGATCGGAAATCAACCAAACTGAACTAGGTTCAGTTGACATGGTTAAAAACGGGGGCGACGCTTTTGCGTCGCCCCTCGTCCCAGCCGGTTGCTTTAGTTGTACACACGGTAGTTACACTTGAACTGGGTTATGTGTCC